>NZ_JBHYMK010000162.1:0-1038 GCF_042743065.1 Streptomyces sp. NPDC058872 | reverse complement strand
GGGCGGTTGGCGTTCCTGTTCTCGGGGCAGGGCAGTCAGCGGGCCGGGATGGGACGTGAACTGTACAAGGCCTTCCCCGTGTTCGCCGCCGCGCTGGACGAGATCTGTACGCACTTCGACCGGGAGTTGGACCGGCCTCTGCGTGAGGTGATGTTCGCCGAACCCGGTGAGCAGGCTCTGCTGGACCACACCGCCTACACCCAGCCCGCCCTGTTCGCCCTCGAAGTCGCCCTCTTCCGGCTGCTGGAGGCCTGGGGCATCCACCCCGACCTCGTCACCGGACACTCCATCGGCGAACTCGCCGCCGCCCACACCGCAGGCCTGTGGACCCTCGCCGACGCCTGCACCGTCGTCGCCGCCCGCGGCCGACTCATGCAACAACTCCCGCCCGGCGGCACCATGATCGCCATCGAAGCACCCGAAACCGACGTCCTGCCCCTGCTCGCCGGACACGAAGACCACGCGGCGATCGCCGCCGTCAACGGACCCCGCGCCACCGTCATCAGCGGCACCGAACACATCGTCGAGGACATCGCCGCCCAACTCACCGCAGGCGGCCACCGCACCCGGCGTCTGAAGGTCAGCCACGCCTTCCACTCCCCCCACATGGACCCCGTGCTCGACCAGTTCCGGCAGGTCCTGGACAGTGTGGAGTTCCACCCGACGCGGCTGGCGCTGCCCGCCGGTGAGACGGTGCACGACCCCGAGTACTGGGTCCGTCACATCCGCGACGCCGTCCGCTTCGCCGACCAGATCACCTGGCTCGAACAGCACGACACCACCCACTACCTGGAAATCGGCCCCGGAGGCGTCCTCACCGCCCTCGCCCAGGACACCGTCACCCGCACCGACACCCTCCTCCTGCCCAGCCTGGTCAAGAACCTCGACGAAACCCACGCCCTCACCCGCACCGCAGCCGAACTCCACGTCTCGGGGACGAAGATCGCCTGGCAAGACGTACTCACCGATCTGGGCGTGGCGGCTCCGCACCGCGTCGACCTGCCGACGTACGCCTTCCAGCGCCGCCGGTACTGGCTC
>NZ_JBHYMK010000161.1:0-1129 GCF_042743065.1 Streptomyces sp. NPDC058872 | reverse complement strand
TAGTACACGCCCTGTGGGGCGAGTCCTTCGAGGCCCTGATGGGTCGGGTCGCGGGGTGCTTCCCACGCCGGGAGACGCGACTGACCTGCCGGAACATGGTTCAGGGGCTGCTGATGGTCAAGGACTCGGCGAACTGCTGGTCGCTGGCCGAGGCGATCGGCCACACCGGCCCCCACGTGCTGCAGCACTTTCTCTCGCGTGCCCGCTTCGACGACGAGGCGATACGTCAGTCGGCCGCGGCCTGGACAGTGGAGCAACTCGGCGAGCGGGAGGTGATGCTGGTGGTGGATGAAACCGGCGACGAGAAGTCATCCCTCGACGCGGTCGGCGCGGCCCGGCAGTATTCTGGCGCGCTGGGCGGGATCGGACTGTGCCAGGTCGCGGTACACCTCTCCTATGTGAGCGGCGACGGGCACGCACTGATCGATCGCCGTCTATACCTCGGCGAGGCGTGGGCCGCTGACGACGAACGCCGTGAACTGGCCGGCGTACCTGACGAGACGGTGTTCGCCACCAAGCCACAGCTGGCCGGCGACATGCTGGAGAGCGCGCACGCCTCGGGCATCCGCAACGTGTGGGTCGCGGCCGACGAGGTCTACGGCGGGCGCAAGCTGCGCGCCCGGATCCGTACGCTGGGCTACGGCTACGCGATCGCCGTGCCCACCAGCCACCGCGTCACCACACCGGGCAAAAAGGCCAAGGTCACCGCGCTGCTGGAGCGGGTGCCCAAGCAGGCCTGGATGCGGCTGAAGACCGGCAACGGCACCAAGGGCGAACGGCTCTACGACTGGGCGATGATCGACGTGGACGCCGACGACACCCCGCCCGGACACCCCGACGGGCACAGCCAGGTCCTCATCCGACGCCACCGCCGCACCGGCACCCTCTCCTTTTACCGTACCTGGCACCCCAACCCGCAACCGATATCGGTGCTGGTCAGCGCGGTCTGCCGCCGGTGGCACGTCGAAGAGGACTTCCAGGGAGCCAAAGGCCTGGCCCACCTCGACACGGGCCAGGTCACCTGCTGGACCTCCTGGCACCGCTGGAGCCTGATGAGCATGCTCGCCTACGCTCTCCTGACAGCCGGCGCCCTCCACGAGCGGCAACGCAATCCCGACGACCCCGGCGA
>NZ_JBHYMK010000160.1:0-1154 GCF_042743065.1 Streptomyces sp. NPDC058872 | reverse complement strand
GCTGACCACGCCGTAGCCGGCACCGTCCTGCTCCCCGGCACCGGCTTCCTCGAACTCGCCCTCCAGGCCGGCCACCACGTCAACTGCGGCACCGTCGAGGAACTCACCCTCGAAGCACCCCTGATCCTTCCCGAACGGGGCCGGGTGGACGTGCAGTTGAACGTGAGCGCACCTGACGACTCGGGGCGGCGCGAGCTGACTCTCCACTCACGCACGCAGGACGCCGGCAGCGACGAGCCGTGGACCCGGCACGCCACCGGCACCCTGGCCCCTGTAGAGCGGTCCCCGAGGCCCGATGCCGACATGACCACATGGCCGCCCTCCGGGGCCGAGCCGGTGGAGACCGAGGGCTACTACGACAGGCTGGCCGAGCAGGGCTACGGGTACGGCCCTGCCTTCCACGGCCTGAGGACCGCCTGGCGGCGCGGTGACGAGGTCTTCGCCGAGGTCGCCCTGCCGGACGAGGAGTCCGCCGAGGCCAAGGAGTACGGCATCCACCCGGCACTGATGGACGCGGCGCTGCACGCGCTGGGCCTGGGCGTGCTGCCCGCGGCGGGCGAGGGTCGGGCGCGGCTGCCGTTCTCGTGGAGCGGGGTCACCCTGCACGCGGCGGGCGCCGCCGCGCTGCGGGTGCGCGTGGCTCCGCTCGGGGACGCCGAGGACACCGTGTCGGTCACCGTGGCCGACCCGGCCGGCATGCCAGTCGCCACGGCCGAGTCGCTGGTCGTACGGCCGGTGGTCACCGCGCAGTTGGAGGCGGCCAGTTCCTCCGTGCACGACAGCCTGTTCCGCATGGACTGGGTGCAGGCCTCCGCGGGGCTCTCCCCCGTCGCGGCGCGGCGCTGGGCGGTCGTCGGGCCGGACCCGCTGCGGGTGGGACGGACGCTGGGGGAGACCGGTGCGACGGTCTTCGCGGCTGACGACCTGGACTCCATGGCCACACTGGGCGTCGTCCCGGACGTGGTGGTCGTGCCGTACGCGCCTCAGCAGGACGGCACCGACAAGCTCGCCGCGCGGGTCCATGAGGTGCTGTACGGGGTGCTGGACCTGGTCAAGCGGTGGCTGGCGGAGGAGCGGTTCGCCGACTCCCGACTGGTCCTGCTCACCCGCAACGCCGTCGTCACCTCACCCGAAAACACACCCGACCTCGAACA
>NZ_JBHYMK010000159.1:0-1198 GCF_042743065.1 Streptomyces sp. NPDC058872 | reverse complement strand
TGACGAATGTGATTGCTGATGTGCTGGGTGTTCGGTTGACGATTCGGGATGTTTTTGGGTGTCCGACGGTTGCGGGTCTTGCTGAGTTGGTTGTGGGGCGTGGGGTGGGGGGTTCTGTGCCTGTGTTGGTTGCGGGGGAGGGGGTGGTGGAGGGTGATGGTTTGCCTGTGGCGTCTTTTGCTCAGCGGCGGTTGTGGTTGTTGTCTGAGTTGGAGGGGGAGAGTGCGGCTTACAACGTGCCGATGGTGGTGCGGATGGAGGGTGTGCTTGATGTGGGGGTGTTGGGGGCGGCTTTGAGTGATGTGGTGGGGCGTCATGCTCCGCTGCGGACGCTTTTTGAGTCGGTGGATGGTGAGTTGTGTCAGCGGGTTGTGGCGCCGGAGTTGGCTCGGGTTTCGGTGGAGCGGCGTCGGGTTGATGTGGGTGCGTTGGAGGGGGAGCTTGCTGCGGCGGCTGGTCGTGTTTTTGATCTGTCGTGTGAGTTGCCTTTGCGTGCGGTGGTTTTTGATCTGGGTGATGGGTCGGTGGTGTTGTCTCTGGTGGTGCATCACATTGCGACGGATGGTTTGTCGAATGGGGTGTTCTTCGGGGATTTGCAGCGGGCTTATGAGGCTCGGGTCGCGGGTGTTGAGGGTGGTGTGCTTGAGCCGTTGTCGGTGGAGTATGTGGATTATGCGGCGTGGCAGCGGCGTGTGTTGGGTTCGGTGGGGGATCCGGGGAGTTTGCTGAGTCGGGAGTTGGGTTTTTGGCGGGGGGTTTTGGAGGGGGTTCCGGAGGAGCATGGGTTGAGTTTGGATCGGCCGCGTCCGGTGCGTGCTTCGTATCGGGGTGGTGAGGTCGAGGTCGTGTGGGGTGGTGATCTGTTCGAGCGGGTGGCTGCGTTTGCTCGTGCGGAGGGGTGTACGCCGTTCATGGTGGTGCATGCTGCTCTGGTTGCGGCGTTGACGCGGTTGGGTGCGGGGACGGATTTGGTGATTGGTTCGCCGGTGGCCGGTCGTGGTGAGCGGTCGTTGCAGGATCTGGTCGGGTTCTTCGTGAACACGTTGGTGTTGCGGACGAGTAGTGCGGGTGATCCGAGTTTCCGTGAGCTCGTGCGGCGGGTGCGTGCGGTGGACCTGGATGCGTTCGCGCATCAGGAGGCGCCGTTCGACCTGGTCCTGGAAGCGGTCAACCCGGCCCGGACCCTTGCCCGACACCC
>NZ_JBHYMK010000158.1:0-1208 GCF_042743065.1 Streptomyces sp. NPDC058872 | reverse complement strand
GGCGATAACCGCGGTGGCGGCTATCGTCGTGACGACCGCGGTGGCGACAACCGCGGTGGCGGCTACCGTCGTGACGACCGTGGCGGCGACAACCGCGGTGGTGGCTTCCGTCGTGACGACCGCGGTGGCGACAACCGCGGTGGCGGCTACCGTCGTGACGACCGCGGTGGCGACAACCGCGGTGGCGGTTACCGGGGGCGGGAGGATCGGGGTGGCTACGGGCGTCGTGACGACCGGGGCGGTCGGGACCGCGACCGTGGAGACCGTGCCCCCCTCAAGCGCCTGCCGATCCCGCCGGAGGTCACCGGTGAGGAGATCGACCCGGACGTGCGCCAGGAGCTGATGAGCCTTCCCAAGGGGCTCGCCGACGACGTCGCGCGCAACCTCGTCATGGTCGCCCAGCTGATCGACGAGGAACCTGAGAAGGCGTACGGCTACTCCAGGGTCGCCCTGCGTCTCGCATCCCGCGTCGCAGCCGTTCGTGAGGCGGCCGGCTTCGCCGCCTACGCGACGCAGAAGTACTCCGAGGCCCTGGCCGAGTTCCGTGCTGCGCGGCGGATGAGCGGTGGGGTCGAGCTGTGGCCCGTCATGGCCGACTGCGAGCGCGGTCTCGGGCGGCCCGAGCGCGCCCTCGCCATGGCGGGGGAGCCCGAGGTGCAGAAGCTGGACAAGGCCGGCCAGGTCGAGATGCGGCTCGTGGCCGCCGGCGCCCGCCGGGACATGGGTCAGCTCGATGCGGCCATCGTCACGCTCCAGAGCCCCGAACTCGCTTCGGGCGCCGTGCACCCGTGGACCGCTCGCCTGCGGTACGCGTATGCAGATGCCCTCCTTGCCGCGGGCCGGGAGCGCGAAGCACGCGAATGGTTCGCCAAGGCCCTGGAAGCGGACAAGGACGGCGCCACGGATGCCTCCGACCGCCTCGCGGAGATGGACGGCGTCGAGTTCGTGGACGCCTTCGACGAGTCCGACGACATCGACGAGTCCCCCGCGGGCGAGGCTTCTGAGGACGCCGGGGCCGAGTCCGACGTCGATGACGAGGGCCACCGCGACGCCGACAAGGGCTGACGCGACGGAGCAGTGAGAGAAGGGCGGCCCCCCGCGGGGTGCCCCCCGTGTGCCTGTTGCGGGGGCGCAGTGCCCGGGCCGGCGCCGCACGACCACGCCCCGCGCGGGGTTAGGGGCGCATGAGGGCGGCTTACGGGGCCGGG
>NZ_JBHYMK010000157.1:336-1221 GCF_042743065.1 Streptomyces sp. NPDC058872 | reverse complement strand
AATACATAGGATATGAGAAGGCAGACCCGGTGAACTGAAACATCTAAGTACCCGGAGGAAGAGAAAGCAAATGCGATTCCCTGAGTAGCGGCGAGCGAAACGGGACCAGCCCAAACCAAGAGGCTTGCCTCTTGGGGTTGTAGGACACTCTGTACGGAGTTACAAAGGAACGAGGTAGATGAAGAGGTCTGGAAAGGCCCGCCATAGGAGGTAACAGCCCTGTAGTCAAAACTTCGTTCTCTCCTGAGTGGATCCTGAGTACGGCGGAACACGAGAAATTCCGTCGGAATCCGGGAGGACCATCTCCCAAGGCTAAATACTCCCTAGTGACCGATAGTGAACCAGTACCGTGAGGGAAAGGTGAAAAGCACCCCGGAAGGGGAGTGAAATAGCACCTGAAACCGTGTGCTTACAACAAGTCAAAGCTCGTTAATGAGTGATGGCGTGCCTTTTGTAGAATGAACCGGCGAGTTACGATTGCATGCGAGGTTAAGTCGAAGAGACGGAGCCGCAGCGAAAGCGAGTCTGAATAGGGCGAATGAGTATGTAGTCGTAGACCCGAAACCATGTGATCTACCCATGTCCAGGTTGAAGGTGCGGTAAAACGCACTGGAGGACCGAACCCACGTACGTTGAAAAGTGCGGGGATGAGGTGTGGGTAGCGGAGAAATTCCAAACGAACTTGGAGATAGCTGGTTCTCTCCGAAATAGCTTTAGGGCTAGCCTCGGAATTTAGAATCATGGAGGTAGAGCAACTGTTTGAACTAGGGCCCCTTATCGGGGTACCGAATTCTGATAAACTCCGAATGCCATTGATTCATGTCCGGGAGTCAGACTGCGAGTGATAAGATCCGTAGTCGAAAGGGAAACAGCCCAGACCACCAG
>NZ_JBHYMK010000157.1:0-326 GCF_042743065.1 Streptomyces sp. NPDC058872 | reverse complement strand
CTTAGAAGCAGCCATCATTTAAAGAGTGCGTAATAGCTCACTGGTCGAGTGACGCTGCGCCGAAAATTTACCGGGGCTAAACATAACACCGAAACTGTGGATAGAACCATTGGTTCTATGGTAGGAGAGCGTTCTAAGGGCGTTGAAGCTAGATCGTGAGGACTAGTGGAGCGCTTAGAAGTGAGAATGCCGGTATGAGTAGCGAAAGATGAGTGAGAATCTCATCCACCGAATGCCTAAGGTTTCCTGAGGAAGGCTCGTCCGCTCAGGGTTAGTCGGGACCTAAGCCGAGGCCGAAAGGCGTAGGCGATGGACAACAGGTTGAT
>NZ_JBHYMK010000156.1:0-1232 GCF_042743065.1 Streptomyces sp. NPDC058872 | reverse complement strand
TCACGGCGGATCGACATCAGACCGGGCATCTCGTGCTCGGCCAGCGTGATCTCCTTGCGGCCGAACGCGGCCAGGGACAGATCGGCGACCTTGAAATCCATGGTGTTCACTCCGTAGTGGTGGTGGTGTGTGGGGTGGTGGGGCGGGGGAGCGGGGCGGGGGTGTGGGGGGTCAGGTTCTGGTGGATTTCCAGCGTCGCGGTGGATTGGTTGAGGGTGATGTAGTGCAGTCCGGGGGCGCCTTCGGCCAGGAGGCGTTCGGCCATGGTGGTGGCGTATTCGACCCCGATGCGGTGGCCGTCGGTTGGGTGGCCTTGGGCGGTTTGTAGCCGGTCGGCGAGTGGGGTGGGAAACCGGGCGTTGCTGAGTTCGGCGAAGCGTTGGATCTGGCGGAAGTCGGTGGCCGGCATGATTTCCGGGATGATTGGGGTCAGGCAGCCGACGGCTTCTAGTCGGTCGCGCAGGCGGAGGTAGTCCTCCACGTGGAAGAACATTTGTGTGATGGCGTAGTCGGCGCCGGCTTGGCATTTGGCTGCGAAGTGGCGTATGTCGTCGTGCCAGGTGGTTGAGCGGGGGTGGCGTTCGGGGAAGGCTGCTACGGCGACGCTGAAGTCGCCGAGTTGGCGGATGAAGGAGACCAGTTCGTGGGCGTAGGTGAAGCCTTCGGGGTTGAGGGGCCAGGGGCCTTGGGGGTTTCCTGGTGGGTCGCCGCGTAGGGCGAGCACGTCGCGGATGCCTGCGTCGGCGTATTGGCCGATGATCTGGCGTAGTTCGGCTATGGAGTGTCCGACGGCCGTGAGGTGGGCGACCGGTCGCAGGGTGGTTTCGGCTGCGATGCGTTTGGTGACTTCCACGGTGCGGTCGCGGGAGGAGCCGCCGGCGCCGTAGGTCACGGACACGAATGAGGGGGCGAGTGGTTCGATGCGCCGGATGGCGTTCCACAAGGTCCGCTCGCCCTTGTCGGTCTTGGGGGGGAAGAACTCGAAGGAGAAGCTTTTGTGTCCTTGGTCGAGTAGTTCGCGCACGCTGGGAACCGTTGACCTTTGCGGGCGCGGGTGTGGTGGGCTGGTGAGCAGGGTGGCGGGGGCTTGGGGTGGCGGCACGGTCGGGCTCCTTTCAGCGTGCGTTGAAGTAGGTGGCTTCGGGGTGGTGGAGGACGAAGGCGTCGGTGGATTGTTCGGGGTGGAGTTGGAATTCTTCGGAGAGGTGGACGCCGATGCGTTCGGGGTGGAG
>NZ_JBHYMK010000155.1:0-1347 GCF_042743065.1 Streptomyces sp. NPDC058872 | reverse complement strand
CAGGGCTTGGGCGAGTTCCGGGGTCGGGCGGTTGGTCGGGCCGTGACCGGTTGGGGTGCATAGCGGAGCAGGCACGGGCTTCGTGATCATTGGGGTGTCGAAGCTCAACGATCATGAGGTGGCCCGTGCCTGCCGCTGCATCTTCTCTCATCCCGCCGGTGCTGGTGAAGCTGGGTCCGCTGGATGCCAGTCAAGTCGCTGACCTGCGGCCCTTTCTGGAGCGGGTGCCCGACCCGCGGGCGAGGCGGGGCCGCTGGTACTCGCTGACCGCGATCCTCCTCGTCTGTGCCTGCGCGGCCGTCTCCGGAATGAGGAGTGTGGATGAGATCGCCGAGTGGGCGGCACGGGCCCCGGACACCGTGCTGACGGCCCTCGGAGTCCGCCGGCATCCGCTCAGATGGCGCCGTGCCCCCTCGCGGACCACGATCGGCCGCGTGCTCGCGGCCGTCGACGGTGACGCCCTGGACCAAGCAGTCGGCGCCTACCTCACCGCCCGGAACACCGCGGGAACAGTCTCGGGGAAACGACAGGTGATCGCCGTGGACGGCAAGGCACTGCGAGGATCGGCCCGCCTGAACGCCGGCCGCAGACACCTGCTCTCCGCCGTCACTCACCACCGGGCCCTGACCCTCGCCCAGGCGGAGGTCGGAACCAAGACGAACGAGACCGCGCACTTCCGGCCCCTGCTCGAACCGCTGGACCTGACCGGCACCGTCGTCACCTTCGACGCCCTGCACTCGGTCAAGGCGAACGTCACCTGGCTGGTCGAGACGAAGAACGCCCACTACATCGCCATGATCAAGCGGAATCAGCCGACCGCCCACCGGCAGCTCGCCGCCCTGCCCTGGCCTGACATCGCCGTCCAGCACACCGCTTCCTCCACCGGACACGGCCGCCGGGAGTCCCGCTCGATCAAGACCTGCGGCATCGCCGACGAACTCGGCGGGATCGCCTTCCCCCACGGCCGCCTCGCCCTCCGCGTCCACCGACGCCGCAAACAGACCGGCGAGCGCGAGAGCCGCGAAACCATCTACGCCGTCACCAGCCTCGACGCCCACCAGACCACCCCGGCCGAACTCGCCGCCGCCGTCCGCGGCCACTGGGCCGTCGAGGCCCTGCACCATGTGAGAGACGTGACCTACGCCGAGGACGCCTCCACCCTCCACACCGGCACCGCACCCCGCGCCATGGCCACCTTCCGCAACCTCGCCATCGGCCTTCTCAAAACCCTCGGAGCCGTCAACATCGCCAAGACCACCCGCGCAATCCGCGACCAGCCCGAACGAGCCCTCCCCCTCCTGGGCATCACCAACAACCCGGACACCCAGGGAACTTGATCAAGCCCTG
>NZ_JBHYMK010000153.1:0-1452 GCF_042743065.1 Streptomyces sp. NPDC058872 | reverse complement strand
TAGTACTCCAGTGCGGTTTTGTGATCTACCCGGTGGGTTCGTTGGCGGACCGTCGTTGGTAGTGGCTTTGTCGGGCTGTTGCCTGGTGGCGTCTGCGCCAGATTGACCAGTGCAGCAGCCTGGCGGCGGTCACGGCCGGCGGGCCGAAGACGGCGGTAAGCAGGTGTCGGATCTCCGGGACGGTCAAGGAGATCGGTTCGCTGTTGCGGGCTGGGTGGTGCGGGCCGGTGGGCCGCTGCGGTGCCGCGTCTGCGGCGACGGCGGTCAGGAAGGCCAGGGCGAGCATGGCGAGAGTGATGTGCCGGTGCCAGGCGGTCCAGTTGCGGACCTGGTAGTGGTCAAGTCCGACCTGGCCCTTGGCGGCCTGGAAGCACTCCTCGACGCTCCAGCGGACGCCGGCGACGCGGACCAGCTCGGCCAGGGTGACCGTGGTGGGTGACCAGCACAGGTAGAAGGCGAGTTCGCCGGTGGTGCGATTGCGGCGGATCAGCAGGTGGCGGTGTTCGTCGGTGCCGATGTGGATCCAGGCCCAGTCGTAGTGGCGCGGGCCCTTCGCGCCGTTGCCCGCGCTGTGCCGCTGCCAGGCAGTGGCGGGCAGGCGGCCGGCGACGGTGTCCGCGCGGATGGGGGTGCGGCCGTGGTTGATCCGCACCCGTGTCGAGCAGGCGACGGCCATCACGTAGCCGGTGCCGTGTGCCTCCAGAGCGGCGCGAAGCTGCGGGTCCTGTCCGTATGCTTCGTCGCCGGTCACCCATGGTGCCTCCACCCCGGCGTCCAGCGTGGCGGCGATCATCTCCCAGGCGAGGCGGGGTTTGGTCTGGAACTGCACCTCGTCGGGTATCCCCGCCGCCCGGCGGCGCTCGGCGTCGGTGCACCAGGAGTGCTCGGGCAGGTAGAGCCGGCGGTCGATCAGCGTCCGCCCCCGGCTGGTGGCATAGGCGAGGAAGACCCCGACCTGGGAGTTCTCGATGCGGCCCGCGGTGCCGGTGTACTGGCGCTGGACGCCCGCCGAAGCCCGGCCCTTCTTCAGGAAGCCGGTCTCGTCCACGATGAGGACGCCGCCGTCGGTGCCGAGGTGTTCAACGGCGTAGGCGCGGATGTCGTCGCGGACGGAGTCGGCGTCCCAACGGGCATAGCGCAGCAGACGCTGCATCGGCCCCGGTCGGGCCAGGCCGGCCTGTTCGGCCAGTTGCCAGCAGTTCTTCCGCTCGACATGCGACAGCAGCCCGAGCAGATAGGCGCGGGCGGTAGCCCGGGGTTCAACTCGGCTGAACCGGCCCGCGATCCGGGCCATGGCCTGCTCGAACATCACCCGCCAGCGTGCAGGGTCTACGCTATGGCCAGCGGCCACCGCACGATCTTCGTTTGTCCACACACCAACCGATGATCACGCGGTGGCCGTACCCGTTCCCAGCCAGGGTCGCCACAAGATCGCGAAACCAGACTGGAGTA
>NZ_JBHYMK010000152.1:0-1464 GCF_042743065.1 Streptomyces sp. NPDC058872 | reverse complement strand
GCACGCTGTTGAGTTCTCAAGATACGGACGCTTCCATCGTTCCTGTTCCCAGGCCCTCCGGGCGCTTCCTTCGTTTCCGACTCTATCAGATCTTTTCGACCCGATTTCCTCGGTGCTTTCCGGTCCCATTCGCTTTCGCTCAGGGCCCTTCCGGCGATTTCGACTTTATCAGATTCATTTCGGCCGACCTAATCGGTGGCTTTCGTGATTCGAATAAGAATCGGAGTGACTCCGCGGAATCAAAATTCTCGCTGGAGTGAGTGAGACTCTATCCGACTGCTACCGAACTGTCCAGTTCCAGGCAACCGTTTAAATCTACCTCCCCACAGCGGCCGTGTCAACGGCTTTTGTGGGCACCGGAGGAGACTAGCAGCCCCTCGGGGGCCGACGCACATCAGGCGGCGGTGGGGAGGGCGTCGCTGCGGGTTGGGCGTGCGGCGGGCGCGGATGCCCGCGGCAGGAGTGCCGGCGGTGCCCCGCCGGGGTGACGGCCGACGCCCCTGGCCGGGTGGTGTGCGGGGCTGCAGGTTCGGGACGCCCTAAGGGCTTTTCGTGCCGCCTGACCGGGTCTGCGGGTCAGGGGAAGGCCGAGGGCGGGGTCTCCAGGCCTTCGAGTTCGATGCCGGGGGCCGCGAGGACCACGTCTCCGGCGATGTGGACCGCATGGCGTTCGCCCGTGCCCAGGTCGCTGACCTGGTACTCGTCCACGGTCAGGGGGCCGTTGTCAGTGGCGTGCGTTTCACTTCTCAGCAGGGCCCAGGACTGGTCGACCGTGAGGGGGGCGAGCACCGGGGCCGTGAAGGCCACGAGCCTGATGCGGGTCTCGGGGGAATCGGGGGTGAGGCGTAGGAACCGGGTGAGGGCGATGAGGAACGCGGGGGACGTCCCGGTGAAGGCATGGGCGCGCACATTGCCTTCGGTGGCGTGGGTTCCGGTGGGGTCCGTGCGGACCCAGGTGACGCCGTCCAGGGCCGCACCGCGGACCTGCCAGCTCGCGGCGTGCAGTTCGAGGCGAAGGGGGCGACCGAGCTCGTCGACGGCCAGGTCGACGGAGCCCTGGTGGTCGCCCGAGGGGGTGGTGATCTGGGAGACGTAGCGCCAGCCGGAGGGGCCGGGCGCGCAGTGGAAGTGCTCTTCGCCGAGGAAGGTGTGATCGTGCGGATCATGGAGCGAATAACGGCCGCGGGGCATGGTTCCTCGGGTGGCTTCCAGGGGCTGTAGCTGGACGGGGCAGGCCCCCGACACGGGGGTGCGGGGGCCTGCCTGGTCCTACTGGTGTCCGGAACGGCGTCGTGTCAGTGCACGGGCCGTCGCCGACCGCGTGTCAGTAGCGGTAGTGGTCGGGCTTGTAGGGGCCTTCCACCTGGACGCCGATGTAGGCGGCCTGTTCGGGGCGCAGGGTGGTGAGTTTGACGCCGAGGGCGTCGAGGTGGAGGCGGGCGACCTTTTCGTCGAGGTGCTTGG
>NZ_JBHYMK010000151.1:0-1469 GCF_042743065.1 Streptomyces sp. NPDC058872 | reverse complement strand
GGCGGATTCTTGGGGTCCTCGCAACACCTGATGGCTTACGTAGTTGTCAGTAGATCACGCAGGCGCTCGGCTGGGGTTTTCCAGCCGAGCGTTTTGCGTGGTCGGCCGTTGAGTTGCTGGGCGACGTGTTCGAGGTCCTCGGGGCTGTGCACGGACAGATCGGTTCCTTTGGGGAAGTACTGCCGCAGCAGCCCGTTGGTGTTCTCGTTCGACCCGCGTTGCCAGGGTGAGTGCGGGTCGCAGAAGTAGACCGGCACCCCGGTGGCCACGGTGAACTGCTTGTGCGCGGCCATCTCGCAGCCCTGGTCCCAGGTCAGCGAGCCGCGCAGGTGCTCGGGCAGGGACTGGATCAAGGGCACGAGGACGTCGCGGACCTCCTCGGCGGTGTGCCCGCCGGGAAGGTGTCCGAGCATGACGTAGCGGGTGGAACGTTCGACCAGGGTGACGATCGCGCTCTCGCTGCGGGGGCCGACGATCAGGTCGCCCTCCCAGTGGCCGGGCACCGCCCGGTCTTCGACCTCGGCGGGGCGCTCGGAGATCATCACCATCTCGTCGACGAACCGGCGGGTGCGCTGGTCCGGGCCGCGGTGCGGCTTGCGGCGGGTGCGCCCGCAGCGCAGCGCGAGTGCGACCTCGCGGCGCAGCCCGCCACGGGCCTGGACGTAGATGGCCTGGTAGATCGTTTCCGGACTCACGCGCATGCTCTCGTCGTCGGGGAACTCGATGACCAGAGCGTGACAGATCTGCTCGGGCGACCAGCGCTCTTGCAGTTTGTCCGCGACGAACCGGCGCAGCGGGCCGTCCTGGGCGAGCTTGGAGTCCTTGGGGCGCGACCGGCTCCTGGCCCAGGCCCGCTGGGCCCGGTGCGGCCGGTAGACGCCGTCGACCGACCGGGCGTCGATCTCGCGCTTGACGGTGGAGGCCGGCCGGCCCAATGCCCGTCCGATCGCGCGCAGCGAGCGGCCCTCACGGCGCAGGTCGGCGATCAGCTCCCGCTCGGTCACCGTGAGGAACCTGGGGTGCAGCCCGGCCTCTACCGCAACGACAGACGGCTCCGAGGTGGCGACGATGCTGGTCACACCGGTCTTGTAGTCGATGCGGCGCCCGTCGGGGTGCAGGCGCGAGTGGCCGATCTGCCGGATCCCCCGGTCCCAGTCCTGAGCGGTGCGCTCATGGACGCCGGCCTGCACGGCGGCCTCACGGCGCCAAACTCCCGCCGCACGCAGCCGCTCATACTCCGCCCGCCCAGGATGGCCGGGCCTACGAGGCTTGCCACGACCGCGGATTCCGGCCTGCCGCGCCCATCCGAACGCCGTGTTGCGGTTCACCCCGACCGCGCGAGCCGCAGCAGTGATGCTGCCGTCCTCCCGGTCCAGCGCCTCGAAGAACCTCGCCTTCAACGCCTCGAAATCCACGATCCCCGCAACTCCCTGAACTCCAGGGTGTTGCGGGGATCAATAGAACCCACC
>NZ_JBHYMK010000150.1:0-1475 GCF_042743065.1 Streptomyces sp. NPDC058872 | reverse complement strand
ATGCCACGCCCTGGGCAGGTCAAGCCGGAGACGGATGAGCGGTTGTCGGACCGGATCGCGGTCGGGCTGCTGACGCGTACGTTTCCGCCGGAGCTTGTGGACCGGGTAGTCGCCGAGTGCGGTCGCTCGGGACAGCGCACCCGGCTGCTGCCGCCGCGGGTGGTGGTCTACTTCGTGCTGGCGATGTGCCTGTTCTCCGGCCAGGGCTACGAGGAGGTCGCGCGGCTGCTCACACAGGGCCTGACCTGGGCAAAGCGATGGTCGGGCTCGTGGCAGGTGCCGAGTACGGCGGCGATCTCGCGGGCACGGGTGAAGCTGGGCCCGGAACCACTGAAGGCACTGTTCACCGAGGTTGCCCGCCCGTTGGCGACCGGGGAGACCCAGGGCGCCCGGTACGGGCGATGGAGGCTCGTGGCGATCGACGGCACGGTCTTCGACGCACCCGACAGCGAGGCGAACGCCGCGCACTTCGGGCGGCCGAAGACCCATCGCACCGAGCGGTGCGCGTATCCGCAGGTACGGATGGTGGCGCTGGCCGAGTGCGGCACCCACGCCATCACCGCCGCCGTCCTGGGGCCGCTGTCATCATCCGAACCGGCCCTGGCCCGCGGCCTGTTCAGCCATCTCGGCGAGAACGATCTCCTGCTGGCCGACCGCGGGTTCAGCGGTCTGGATCTGTGGCGGGCCGCCTCGGCCGGCGGCGCGGACCTGTTGTGGCGGATCCGCTCCCACCAAGTGTTGCCGGTCCTCAAGGAACTTCCCGACGGCTCGTACCTGTCGGAGATCGTCGCCGCGAAGGACCACCGTAAACGCGCCGACCCCACGACCGTGCGGGTCGTCGAGTACACCCTGCAAGGCCCCGGATTCCCCAAGCAGGATGCCCCCTACCGGCTGATCACCACCGTCCTCGAACCCGAGGCCGCACCCGCCACCGACCTGGCCGCCCTCTACCACGAGCGATGGGAGATCGAGACCGCACTGGACGAGCTGAAGACCCACCAGCGCGGACCCGCCCAGGTCCTTCGGTCCCGCTCACCCGACGGCGTCGAGCAGGAGATCTGGGGACACCTGCTGGTCCACTACGCTATCCGCAGCCTGATGCACGACACCGCGGACGCCGCCCAGCTCGACACCGACCGGCTCTCCTTCACCCGCAGCATCCGCCTCGCTCGCCGCCAGGTCACCGCGCAGGCGGCCTTTTCCCCCTGACCACCTGGCCACAGCCCTCACAGAGGGCCTGCGGGAGATAGCCCGACACCTGCTGCCCCTCCGCCGCAGGCGCTATAACCCCCGCGTCGTCAAACGCAAGATGTCGAACTTCGGCGTCAAACGCGACGAACACCGAAGCCGTCCCCAGCCCGACAGGAGCCCGGCCGAGGCCGTGGCCATCGCCCCACACTGGCGCACAGCCTCGATCAACCCACCGACCAAGGTCCCCCGAAGCTGGGACTCAACCCCTTAAGTCACTGGTATTG
>NZ_JBHYMK010000149.1:0-1490 GCF_042743065.1 Streptomyces sp. NPDC058872 | reverse complement strand
CGTGTTGCCGCTCTTCGTGAGGCGCTCGCTCGTCGAGTGGTCGTTGCGGATGGAGCGATGGGCACGATGTTGCAGGCTCAGGATCCCAGTCTTGAGGACTTTCAAGATCTTGAGGGTTGTAACGAGATTTTGAATGTGACGCGTCCCGATATCGTGCGTGCGGTGCATGAGGCGTATTTCGCGGTCGGGGTGGATTGTGTGGAGACGAACACGTTCGGCTCCAATTACTCGGCCGCGGGTGAGTATGAGATCGCGGATCGGATTGTTGAGTTGTCCCAGGCCGGTGCGCGGATCGCGCGTGAGGTCGCCGATGAGTTCACGGCGGGTGATGGCCGGCAGCGGTGGGTGTTGGGGTCGATCGGGCCGGGGACGAAGCTGCCGTCGCTGGGGCATGTGGACTTCGCGGTGTTGCGTGATGGCTACCAGCAGAACGCGGAGGGGTTGCTGGCGGGCGGCGCGGATG
Organism: Streptomyces sp. NPDC058872; assembly: GCF_042743065.1. Classification (NCBI taxonomy): domain Bacteria; kingdom Bacillati; phylum Actinomycetota; class Actinomycetes; order Kitasatosporales; family Streptomycetaceae; genus Streptomyces; species Streptomyces sp. NPDC058872. The sequence continues at coordinate 1,027 of NZ_JBHYMK010000149.1, read as the reverse complement.
CGTTGATCGTGGAGACCACGCAGGACCTGTTGCAGACGAAGTCGAGTCTGATCGGTGCGCGGCGGGCGATGGACGCGGTGGGTGTGCAGGTGCCGTTGATTTGCTCGCTGGCGTTTGAGACCACGGGGGTGATGCTGCTGGGGTCGGAGATCGGTGCGGCGTTGACGGCGTTGGAGCCGCTCGGGATCGACATGATCGGTTTGAATTGTTCGACCGGTCCGGCGGAGATGAACGAGCACCTGCGGTATTTGGCGCGGCATTCGAACACGGCGTTGATGTGTATGCCGAATGCGGGTTTGCCGGTGTTGACGAAGGACGGTGCGCACTTTCCGTTGTCGGCGTCGGAGATGGCCGATGCGCAGGAGCATTTCGTGCGGGACTACGGCTTGTCGCTGATCGGTGGCTGTTGTGGTTCGACGCCCGAACACCTGCGGCAGGTCGTGGAGCGGGTGCGGGGTGTGGTGCCGCCCGAGCGGTCCCCGCGCCCCGAGCCGGGCGCGGCCTCCCTCTATCAGACGGTGCCGTTTCGTCAGGACACCTCGTATCTGGCGATCGGTGAGCGGACCAACGCCAATGGGTCGAAGAAGTTCCGTGAGGCCATGTTGGAGGGCCGTTGGGACGACTGCGTGGAGATGGCGCGGGATCAGATCCGTGAGGGTGCGCACATGCTCGATCTGTGTGTGGACTATGTGGGTCGTGACGGGGTGGCGGACATGGAGGAGCTCGCCGGCCGGTTCGCGACCGCTTCGACGTTGCCGATCGTGTTGGACTCCACCGAGGTGGAGGTGTTGCGGGCGGGGTTGGAGAAGCTCGGTGGCCGGGCGGTGATCAACTCGGTGAACTACGAGGACGGTGACGGGCCCGAGTCCCGGTTCGCGAAGGTCACCCGCTTGGCCCAGGAACACGGGGCCGCGCTCATTGCCCTCACCATTGATGAGGAGGGGCAGGCCCGTAGTGCCGAGCACAAGGTCGCCGTCGCCGAGCGCCTGATCGCGGACCTGACCGGCACCTGGGGCATTCGTGAGTG
>NZ_JBHYMK010000148.1:0-1512 GCF_042743065.1 Streptomyces sp. NPDC058872 | reverse complement strand
CCCCGTTACCTTTTCCGTGGCCCTGAAATGGGGCTCCTGGCCTCCGGGCCCGGCATGACTGTTGCCCCCTGTCGAAGGCATGACCTGGGGGGTGGTGTCACCGTGGCCCGGAGCACCGTTTGACCGCTGATGAGAGGCCTGACCGTCACCTGGCCGAGCGCAATGCCCGGCCGATCGCGGGTGGCAGGTCTGCGTAACGTGGATGCGCGCGTGCGGTGCCGTTGGCCGAGGCCGGGACGGAAGAACGACCACCCTCGGGGGGTGCGGTGCTCGACACCAGTGAGATCGCGGTCTTCCTCGGCCTGGACGTCGGCAAGGGCGACCACCACGGCCACGGCCTGACCGCCGCGGGCAAGACCGTCTTCGACAAGCGGCTGCCCAACAGCGAACCCAAGCTGCGGGCCGTCTTCGACAAACTCACCGCGAAGTTCGGCCGTGTGCTGGTCATCGTGGACCAGCCGGCCTCGATCGGCGCCCTGCCACTGGCGGTGGCCCGGGACTCCGGCTGCGAGGTCGCCTACCTGCCCGGGCTGGCGATGCGTCGCATCGCCGACCTCTACCCCGGCGAGGCCAAGACCGACGCCCGCGACGCCCACGTGATCGCGGACGCGGCCCGCACCATGCCCCACACCCTCCGCGCCCTCGAGCTCGCGGACGAGACCGCGGCCCAGCTGACCGTCCTGACCGGCTTCGACCAGGACCTCGCCGCCGAGGCCACCCGCACCAGCAACCGGCTCCGCGGCCTGCTCACCCAGTTCCACCCCTCGCTGGAACGCGTCCTGGGACCCCGCCTCGACCACCCCGCCGTCACCTACCTGCTGGAGCGACACGGATCACCGGCCGCCCTGCGCAAGGCCGGACGCCGCAGGCTCGTGAGCCTGATACGGCCCAAGGCCCCGCGCATGGCCGAGCGCCTGGTGGACGACATCTTCGACGCACTCGACGAACAGACCGTCGTCGTCCCGGGCACCGGGACACTGGATGCGGTGGTGCCCTCGCTGGCCCGCTCGCTGGCCGCCGTCCACGAACAACGCCGGGCCGTGGAGGCCCAGATCAGCGAGCTTCTGGCGGCCCACCCTCTTTCGAAGGTCCTGACCTCGATGCCCGGCATCGGGGTCAGGACCGCCGCCACCCTGCTGGTCACCATCGGCGACGGCTCGTCGTTCCCGACCGCCGCCCACCTGGCCTCCTACGCCGGCCTCGCACCCGCGACGAAATCCTCCGGGTCCTCCATCCACGGCGAACACGCCCCACGGACCGGGAACCGGCTCCTGAAACGGGCCATGTTCCTGTCCGCGTTCGCCGCCCTGCACGACCCCGCCTCACGCACCTACTACGACAGGCAGCGAGCCCGAGGCAAGACCCACACCCAGGCCCTCCTCCGCCTCGCACGCCAACGCATCAGCGTCCTGTTCGCCATGCTCCGCGACGGGACCTTCTACGAGACCCGCACCCCCGAACCGGCCGCCGCATGACGCGCTCGACCTTGACGAAGGACATAGAGGCACCCCC
>NZ_JBHYMK010000147.1:0-1669 GCF_042743065.1 Streptomyces sp. NPDC058872 | reverse complement strand
GCTAGCCTCGCGCTTTCATGAGGCGGGGCGTCCGAGGCTTGATCAAATAAGCGGAGAGTGCTTCTGACCTGCAACGATGGGACTTGTCTAGGGTCCTGTTGGCTGCACGGAAAGAAGCACTCTCCAGGTGAAGAAGCGTATCGGGTCCTACCCGCGTGTCCGCATCGAGGGCGGCGGCCGGACGGTGGTCTCGCAGGCCGGGGGCGTGCTGCTGGTCGAGACCGTCCGCAAGGTCGGCTTGGACAGCGCGATATCCGCGGCGCTGACGCCGTGGCGGAAGCCGCGGGCGGTGCACGATCCGGGCAAGATCCTGCTGGACGTGGCCCTGGCGGTCGCCGCGGGCGGGGACTGCCTGGCGGATGTCGCCATGCTGCGGGCCGAGCCGGCCGTGTTCGGACCGGTGGCCTCCGACCCGACGGCCTCCCGCCTCATCGACACCCTCGCGGCCTCCGGGGAGAAGGCCCTGCGGGCCATTCGCGGCGCGCGGGCTGACGTCCGCGAGCGTGTCTGGCGGTTGGCCGACCGGAAGGCACCTGATGCGGGCGGGACGGTGACAGTGGACCTCGACGGGGTGCTGGTGATCGCACACTCGGAGAAGGAGGACGCCGCACCCACGTGGAAGCGAACCTACGGCCACCACCCGCTGATGGGGTTCGTCGACCACGGACCGGGCAGCACGGGTGAACCGGTCGCGGCCCTGCTCAGACCGGGCAACGCGGGATCGAACACGGCCACCGACCACATCACCGCCGCGCAACTGGCCTTGGCCCAGCTGCCGAAGAAGCACCGGCGCGGGCGCCGGACCCTGATCCGCACCGACTCCGCGGGCGGCACCCATGACTTCGTCGCCTGGCTCGCTCAGCGAGGACGGTGGCTGTCCTACTCGGTCGGCATGGTGATCACCGAGCAGGTCCATCAGCATGTGCTGAAGGTTCCGGCATCAGCCTGGACGGCGGCCGTCGAGGCCGACGGCGAGATACGCGACGGCGCCTGGGTCGCTGAACTCACCGGCGACGTTCTGGACGGCTGGCCCAAGGGTATGCGGCTGATCGTCCGCAAGGAACGGCCGCACCCCGGTGCCCAGTTGCGGCTCACGGACGCGGACGGCATGCGGCTGACCTGCTTCGCCACCAACACCCCTGGCCGGCCGATCACCGAGCTCGAACTCCGTCACCGGCTGCGGGCCCGGGCCGAGGACCGCATCCGCGCCGCCCGGGCCACCGGCCTGCGCAACCTGCCCCTGCACCGCACGGCCCAGAACCGGCTCTGGCTGGAGATCATGCAGATCGCTCTCGACCTGCTGGCCTGGATGCCGATGCTCGCCCTGACCGGCAAGGCCAGACTCTGGGAGCCCCGCCGACTACGGCTCCGCCTGTTCACCGCGGCCGGACAGCTCGTGACCACCGGCCGCCGACGAATCCTCCGCCTGGCCCGGCACTGGCCCTGGACCGGTCACATCACCGCAGCCCTCGACCGGCTCACCCAACTGCCCGCCCCTGACTGACCAGCGGATTCCCCGTCCCTTCGACAGCACCACCGGCCCGGAGCAGTGGAAACCGGCGCCACCCCGAGGCGACACTCGGGCCCTCAGCCTGCACACCCTCAGCCCACGGCACGAAAACGGTCCACCGACTCCGTCGGCGGACCGTCATGAAACTTCGAGGCTAGA
>NZ_JBHYMK010000146.1:0-1690 GCF_042743065.1 Streptomyces sp. NPDC058872 | reverse complement strand
GTGCCGCACCTTTCGGTGCGGCACCCGGCCCCTCGCCGTCGCCCGTGCGTCAGACCTTCTTGAGGACCGCGAAGCCCTCCGAGCGGTGGACGATCTCGTAGCGCGCTTCCGGATGCAATTGCGAAGCCAGCCGCACCGGATCCGACACCTGCTGTCCCCAGCCGCGCAGATCGAAGGCGAGGTAGTCCGGGGTCGCCCCCTTGGCCGTGCCCACCCAGTAGACCCGGTGGTCCGCCGTGAGGTGGGCGAGGAGCGAGACGTCGGCCTCCACGCTGGCCCCCTCCGGCACCGCGTCGACCGCCGCCCGCGCCTGGAGGGTGCGGGCGTCCGTCCGGTAGGTCTCCGGGGTGAGCAGCTCCCGCAGCGGCAGGTTCGCCGCGAGGACGAGGGCGACCGCCGTCGCCACCGGGACCACGACCTTCCCGTACGCGGCGAGCCAGGCGCGCGGCGACGTGCGGACCGAGCGGACGCCGTCCACGAGGGCGAGGAAGACGACCGGCATCAGGACCGCGCTGTAGTGCCAGTGCATGCCCCAGTGGTTGGGGTCCTGCGAGAGGAAGCGCCAGCCGAGGGTCGGCAGGACGAGCAGGAGCAGCGGGGAGCGCAGGGCGAGGAAGCCGGTGATCGCGAGCAGGTAGAGGACCATCTCCCAGCGCTCGCCCGAGGCGAGGGCGTCTCCGACGACCTGCCCGAAGGAGGTTTCGGTGCCCTCGCCGGTCTTCTCGATCTTGGACCAGTAGTCGTACTGGCCGAGCCTGCTCGCCGCCGGGATCAGGACGAGGACCGTCAGCGCGAAGGCCGCGGTGCCGAAGCCGGCCAGGACCGCGCCGAGCCGCTTCTGGCCCTTCAGGAAGAGGACCGCTCCGACCATGGCGACGGTGAGCCCCATGTCCTCCTTGACCAGGACGAGCGGGGCGGACCAGGCGGCGGCTGCGGTCCAGCGCCCGAGGAGCAGGGCCCGGCAGGTCAGGGCGAGCAGCGGGACGGCGAAGGCGATCTCGTGGAAGTCGGACTTGACGGCCTCCTGCAGGCCCCAGGAGAGCCCGTAGGCGACCGTCAGCCCGATGCCCGCGGCCCGGCTGCCGAGGACCTGCTGGGTGGTGCGGCCGACGACGACGGCGGAGGCGGCGAAGAGCGCGGCCTGCCCGAAGAGCAGGGAGGCCGGCGAGGACCAGATCCAGTAGAGCGGGGCGAGGAGTGCGGTGACGGGGCTGAAGTGGTCGCCGAGTATGGGGAAGCCGGGGCCCTTGATGTCGACGACGGGCGCCCGGAACTCGGCGTACGCCCGGACCGACTGCCCGAAGATCCCCAGGTCCCAGGAGGGCGTGCGGAAGTGCGCGTACTGCACCCAGGAGTACAGGAAGTACAGGCCGCAGAGGAGGCCCGCGAGGATCAGGTAGGGGCGGAGCGGAACCGGTGGGGGTCCTTCGGGCTGCTCCGCGTCGACGGTCTCGGAAGCGGGCCTGTTCAGTACGTCCAACACCACGTCCCCCACTACCGGCGGCCGACAAAAGAGCAACCCATTAGACCAGAGTCCACCCGTTCGGCTGAGCTGTCCTCGCGGGCCGTGCACGGCTCTGGTCGGGTGCCGCGCCCGGTGGACCACGTTCCGCGCCCGGCCCGGGAACGCCCCGGCGGACGTGGCCGGGACGGGAAGCGGGCGGGCCCCCCCGCCCCCCGGGGGCACCCC
>NZ_JBHYMK010000145.1:0-1692 GCF_042743065.1 Streptomyces sp. NPDC058872 | reverse complement strand
TGTCGGGGTCCCAGGCCGCCCCCTCGTACGCCACGATGCCGGTGGTCGCCGCGTCGTTGACCTTCAGCCGGGCGGCGAACCCGCCCGCGGCGTCGGTCGTGACGGCCATCCGGTCGGCGGTCTCCGCGGCTCCGGCCCGGCCGACGACGGTGACCTCGGCGAGCGGGGTGAAGCCGGTACCGGTGACGGTCACCCGGACGCCGGGGTCCCCGGAGGCGTTGTCGAGCTGGATGGCACGGGTGTTGGGGTTGGTCACGGGGCTCGCGACGACGGTCTCGGAGACCGGGGCGGGCGGGTTGAGCACCGTGCACGGGGTGTCCAGCTCCATGAGGTAGCTGGTGTGGATGTTGTAGTCGCCGGGCGAGAGGGTGATCGATCCGGCCTCGGTGGCCGTGAAGGTGCCCGTCATGGAGAAGGCCGGGAAGGAGCCCTTGCCGGGGACCGGCGGGTTCTTCTTGGGACCGGTGACGGTGACCTGACCGGTCTGGGCACCGCCGAGGACCACCGTGCCGGTGGGCGTCATGATGTCGGCCGGGAGCGCGAGGTCGACGGGGTTGGACGCGGCGGGCTTGGTGACCGTGTAGGTGACGGTCACGGTCTCGCCGACCTTGGGACTCGGCTTGTCGACCGTGATCTCGGCGGTGGTGGTGCCCGTGATGGGCGGGATGCCGGCGATCGGCGGCGGGACGCAGCGGGTCTCGAAGTCCACCTGCTGGGACGTGGTGGCCGCGCCGGCCGGGGCCGCGAGCGCGCCGCCGGCGACCGCGAGGGCGGTGGCGCTGAGGACGGCGGTCCAGCGCCGTCTTCGGACCGCCGCCCGGGATCGGGTGAATGCCATGGGTGTGCCCCTCCTGAGGGATGAGTGGGCGCCATTGACGGTTGTGGGCGGAGAGAAGTCAATGGAATCGAAAGACATCGACTGATGACCCATCAGCTACTGTCAAGATCGCGGCACGGGCGGCATCGCACCAGCTCACGACGGAGACCGGTGCCGCCGGGGCGACACCGGTCAGGGGTGGGGCGGGGTCCGGCTCAGCTGAAGACGAACGGCCCGGGCGACTGCGAGGTCACCGCGTCGCAGTTCACCGTGATCCCGAAGATCACCATCTTGAGGGCGACCCCGGCGAAGAAGGAGTTGAGGCTGTCACCCGAGGCCACGGTGCCGGCCAGGGGGCCGATGACCACGGACTGCCCGGCGGAGAGGGCCGGGTTCTTCTTGCCGGTGAAGGTGCGCGTGCCGCCGCCCGCCTTGGCCATCGTCAGCGTGGCGCCGATCTGGTCGGCACCGACCGCGATCGGCGTGGTGACGGCCGAGGTGACGGTGATCGTCGCAGCGGTGCCGCTCTGGGTGGCCGTGAGGGTGGCGGTGCCACCGCCCCAGCCTCCGCAGTCGTACGTCGCCGTGGCGGAGCCCGGCGCGACCGCGCCGGCCGTCGGGGCGAAGGCGAGTCCGGCGGCGGCGAGCGCCCCGGCGAGGACCGAGACGGTCCCTAAGCTGCTTCTGCTTCTCATGGCGGGTTCGAACCCCTTCCGATGATGGACGCAGGGGTGCGGACACTGCGTGGAGGTCAATGGATCTGACGGCCCGTCGGGCGTGTCGCCGTCCATTGACGCGCAGCCGGCCGAAGAAGGCAAGGGACGTCACGGCGGTCGTTCAGCCGTACACGAAGACGGCGGGGCCCGGCGTGTCGC
>NZ_JBHYMK010000144.1:0-1698 GCF_042743065.1 Streptomyces sp. NPDC058872 | reverse complement strand
GCAAGGCCGACCTCCTCGGCGTCACCTCCGGCGGCGACCTCTACCGCTACCTCAACACCAGCCCCGGCAAGTTCACCCCCCGGGCCAAGATCGGAAACGGCTACCAGATCTACAACTCGATCTCGTAGCACCGTCTCCCCGTGCCTGACGCCCCGCACCGGACCTCCGGTGCGGGGCGTTTCGCACCCGTCCAGGGCCCGAGTACGGAAACCCGGACGGCCCTCCGTTGCCGGGGATATCGGTTGAAGCACCGTCACCACCGGAATGTATGCTCGCCCCACATCCGGGAGGTGTCCGCCCTTCGCATGTGCTTCCTGCCGTGCCAAGGCGTCGCGGACCCCTGTTCCCGGCTCGATGACACCTGATCCCTGGGGGGGATCTTTTGCGTTCTGTTCGATCCATGCGTACCCGCCTCGCGGCCTGCACCGCCCTGGCGCTCTCCGCCGGCATGCTCCTCGCGGGCCCCGCCTCCGCGGACTCGCCCGCGCCGCGACCGACCGCCGAGAAGCCGGTGGTCACCTTCGACCCGCCGTCCCTGAACCTTCCGGGAGGCGGCGCCGCCCGTGCCGGCACGACGGCGACCACCGGGGTCGGCGCCTCTCCGCAGCTGTCGGACTTCGACGGCGACGGCAGGAGCGACCTGATCTATCGCGGCTGGGACGGCAACGTCTACACCGCGACGACCACGGGTCAGGAAGGCCAGTTCGGATACACCGACGAGCCGGCGAAGGACATCATCCCGATCGGCAACCAGGACGGGGACGCCAGCGGCCCCGAGGTGCTGCTGCTCTCGCAGTCGGGTGTCCTCAGCCTCTACACCGACGCCACGACCAACGGCGCTTCCTACGCCTGGGAAGGCCGCGGCTGGAACGCCTACAACAAGGTCGTCGCGCCCGGTGACGTGAACGACGACGGACGCGCCGATCTGGTCGCCCGCGACCACGACGGCGGCCTGTACCTGTACTACGCGACCGGCAACCGCAGCGCGCCCTTCGCCTCCCGGGTGAAGATCGGCAGCGGCTGGAACATCTACGACCAGCTCTTCGGCATCGGCGACAACAACGGCGACGGCTGGGCGGACCTGATCGGCCGGGACACCGCCGGGGACCTGTGGTTCTACGCCGGCACCGGCGACAAGGCACGGCCCTTCGCGGCCCGCGTCAAGATCGGCACCGGCTGGCACATCTACAACCAGATCATGTCCGTCGGCGACGACAACGGCGACGGGAACGGCGAGCTGATCGCCCGCGACATGAAGGGCACCCTCTGGTACTACACCGGCAAGGGCAACGGCACCCTCGGGGCCCGCGTGCAGAGGAGCAACACGGGCGGCTGGGCCGGCGTCCCCCAGTTCGGCGGGGCGGGCAACAACCCGGTCACCGGAAACAAGGAAGGCGTCCGGGCGCGGGACACCGCCGGCACGATGTTCTGGTACGGCGTGCGGAGCACCGGCCTGCTCGCGCCCCGCGTGCAGACCAGTGACACCGGCAACTGGAAGGGTGCGAACTTCACGCACATCTCCTCCACCGACATGGACGCCTCGTCCGATCTGGCGGAGGTGTACGACAACGGCCTCTACATCGACGGCGTCTACATCGGCACCGGTTGGAGCGCCTACAACGTCCTGGTCGGTCCCGGCGACCTGTCCGGCGACGGCAAGGGCGACCTGCTGGCCCGCGACCGCTCCGGCATCCTCTA
>NZ_JBHYMK010000143.1:0-1878 GCF_042743065.1 Streptomyces sp. NPDC058872 | reverse complement strand
GCTGCGGCCCGGTCGACGGCCCCTTCCGTGGCGTACGGGATCAGGCGCGGTCGGCACCGACCGGCTCGCCGACGATGCGGGCCGCGAGGGCGTGGGCCCAGGCGTCGACGTCGGCGGTGAGCTCGCGCTCGGCCGCGGAACGCTCCTCCGCGATCTTGGCGGCGCCGGCGGCGAGGATCGCGTCGCGCTCGGCGATGCCCTCGGCACGGGCGGCGGCGATGGCGGCCGAGCCCTCCTCGGTGGCCTGGGAGCGGATGCGCGCCGCCTCGTGGCGGGCCTCGGCGAGCTCGGCTTCGTACTGCTCGCGGATCGCCGCGGCCTCGGAACGCAGGTCGTCGGCGCGCTCGGTGCCGCCGTCGATGGCGTCCTCACGCTCGTCCAGGGTGCGCTTGATCTTCGGAAGGACGGCCTTCGCCATGATGAGGAAGGTGATTCCGAACAGCACCGCGCCGAGGATGAGCTCGGCCCAGACGGGGTTGAGCGGACCGAGGTCGGTCGTGAAGACAGTGGAGTTCGCGAGGGTCATGCGCGCATTCTACCTGCTCCAAAACACAACAAATCAGACAGTGAAGCCAGAGTTGGCGTGATCTTGCGAGCGCGTCAAGATTCTCGGCATCCAAAGGCTACCGGAAGGTAACCGCGGCTGATTGTATGTGCGGCGCCAGTCCAACCCCCCACGTCTTCACGGGAGTTCACGTGTCGTTCGCCATGCTCCGCCGTGTTCCCGGCGCCGCGCTTTCACTCGCGCTCGCCGCCGCCACCCTGACGGTGGCCGCCCCGGCCGCCTCCGCCGCCCCGACCACGGCCGCCGAGGCCCCGCGGATGAAGGTGCTCACGTACAACACCTTCCTCTTCTCCAAGAACCTGTACCCGAACTGGGGACAGGACCACCGGGCGAAGGCGATCCCCGCCACCCCCTTCTTCCAGGGGCAGGACGTCGTCGTCCTCCAGGAGGCGTTCGACAACTCCGCCTCCGACGCCCTCAAGGCCAACGCCGCCGCGCAGTACCCCTACCAGACCCCGATCGTGGGCCGCGGCAAGAGCGGCTGGGACGCCACCGGCGGGGCCTACTCCTCCTTCACCCCCGAGGACGGGGGCGTGACGATCCTCAGCAAGTGGCCGATCGTCCGCAAGGAGCAGTACGTCTACAAGGACGCCTGCGGCGCCGACTGGTACTCGAACAAGGGCTTCGCCTACGTGGTGCTCGACGTCAACGGGACCCGGGTCCACGTCGTCGGCACCCACGCCCAGTCCACGGACCCGGGCTGTGCGGCGGGCGAGGCGGCGCAGATGCGCAGCCGCCAGTTCAAGGCGATGGACGCGTTCCTCGACGCGAAGAACATCCCGGCGGGCGAGCAGGTCATCGTCGCCGGCGACATGAACGTCGACTCGCGGACGCCCGAGTACGGCACGATGCTCGCCGACGCGGGCCTGGCCGGGGCAGATGCCCGCACCGGCCACCCGTACTCCTTCGACACCGCACTGAACTCGATCGCTTCCGAGCGCTACCCGAACGACCCGCGCGAGGACCTCGACTACGTCCTCTACCGCGCCGGGAACGCCCGCCCCGCCAACTGGACCAACAACGTGGTGCTGGAGCAGAGCGCCCCCTGGACGGTCTCCAGCTGGGGCAAGCAGTACACGTACACCAACCTCTCCGACCACTACCCCGTCACCGGCTTCTGACCGGACCGCCTCAGTAGGGGTACCGGCCGAAGAGGCCGTAGAGCCAGACACCGAGCACCGCGAGGACGCAGAGCATCACGAACAAGGAGCCGGGACTCGTGTGCCGGCCCTTCCCGGGGCGCCGGGCGGGCCCGGGGGGGCGGGGGCGCCCGGGCGGCCCCCCCCCCGGCGCCCGCGGGGGCCCCCCCCCGG
>NZ_JBHYMK010000142.1:0-1935 GCF_042743065.1 Streptomyces sp. NPDC058872 | reverse complement strand
TGGTGTTCAACTCGGGCCGCTGCTCGATGTATTCGCGGAGCTGCCGTGCCTGGTCGCGCAGCGCGTCGGCGGTCCGGGCGGAGATCACCCACGGCGCGACGCCCGGGTCTGTGGGCTGGTGCTGCTGTTCGGTAACGGCAGGGGGCTCTTCGATGATGGCGTGCGCGTTGGTGCCGCTGACGCCGAACGAGGAGACGCCGGCCCGGCGGGGCCGGTCGGTCTCGGGCCAGGCCTGTTCCTCGGTGAGGAGGGTGACGGCTCCGGCGTCCCAGTCGACATGGCTGGTCGGCTGGTCGACATGCAGTGTCATCGGCAGGACGCCGTGGTGCATGGCCATGACCATCTTGATGACACCGGCGACACCGGCGGCGGCCTGGGTGTGGCCGATGTTGGACTTTACCGAGCCCAGCCGCAGGGGCCGGTCGGTCGGGCGGTCCTGGCCGTATGTGGCGAGGAGCGCCTGTGCCTCGATGGGGTCGCCCAGCGTGGTGCCGGTGCCGTGCGCCTCGACGGCGTCGACCTGGTCGGGGGTGAGACCGGCGTTGGCGAGGGCCTGCCGGATCACCCGCTGCTGGGAGGGGCCGTTGGGGGCGGTCAGCCCGTTGCTGGCGCCGTCCTGGTTGACGGCCGTGCCCCGCACGATGCCCAGGACCGGGTGTCCATGCCGTTCGGCATCGGAGAGCCGCTCCAGCAGCAGCATGCCGACGCCCTCGCCCCAGCCGGTGCCGTCGGCGGCCTCGGCGAAGGCCTTGACCCGGGCGTCGGGGGCGAGCCCCCGCTGCCGGCTGAACTCCACGAACATGCCGGGGTTGGACATGACGGTCGCCCCGCCCGCCAGCGCGAGCGAGCACTCGCCGGAGCGCAGGGACTGCGCGGCCATGTGCAGGGCGACCAGAGACGACGAGCAGGCGGTGTCGACGGTGACGGCCGGGCCCTCCAGACCCAGCGTGTACGCCACGCGGCCCGACGCCACGCTGGGTGTCGTCCCGGTCAGCACATAGCCTTCGATCTCCTCGGGCGCCTCGTGCAGCCGAGGGCCGTAGTCCTGAGCCGTGGCACCGACGAAGACGCCGGCCTTGCTGCCGCGCAGGGACTTCGGGTCGATGCCGGCCCGCTCGAGGGCCTCCCAGGAGGTCTCCAGCAGCAGCCGCTGCTGCGGGTCCATGGCCAGGGCCTCACGCGGCGAGATCCCGAAGAACACCGGGTCGAAGTCGGCGGCGTCATGGAGGAACCCGCCCTCCCGCGCATACGACGTGCCGGAGCGCTCCGGGTCGGCGTCGTAGAGCGCCTCCAGGTCCCAGCCGCGGTCGGCGGGGAACGGCGACACCGCGTCACCGCCCGCCGCCAGCAGCTCCCACAGCTCCTCGGGCGTCCGTATCCCGCCCGGGAGCCGGCAACTCATGCCGACGATGACGATCGGGTCGGAGGCGGCGCCGGAGTGCGGGGCAGCCTCCGCCTCGGCCTCCTCGCCCCGCGTGCCCACGAGTTCGCCGCGTACGTGTCGTGCCAGCAGCTCCGGGGTGGGGTGGTCGTAGAGCGTGGACGACGGCAGTCGTACGCTGACCGCGCGGCCGAGCGCGGCACAGAACTCCACCGACATCAGCGAGTCGAAGCCGAGCTGCTTGAACGGCGCGTCCACCGGGACATGTTCGGGGCTGTCGTGTTCGAGCACCGCTGCAATGTGCCGCCGTACGAGATCAAGCAGCTCCCGGTCCGTCTCCTCCTCCGACATCCAGGCGAAGGAGGCCACAGGACCGGCCGCCTGCGTCACGGACTCCTCGTCCGCTTCCGCATCGGCTACGTCCCCAGGGAGCCCAGCCGACACGCCGACCGTCTCCTTGAGCCAGTACCGGCGGCGCTGGAAGGCGTACGTCGGCAGGTCGACGCGGTGCGGAGCCGCCACGCCCAGATCGGTGAGTACGTCTTGCCAGGCGA
>NZ_JBHYMK010000141.1:0-1957 GCF_042743065.1 Streptomyces sp. NPDC058872 | reverse complement strand
GGGGCACAGAGTGCCACCCACCCCCCCCTTTCGTGGGTGTCAGCGGATCAAGCGGATCAGCGTGCGCCGATCTCGTCCGTCAGCTGGGGCAGGACCTCGAAGAGGTCACCGACCACGCCGTAGTCGACCAGGTCGAAGATCGGTGCCTCGGCGTCCTTGTTGACCGCGACGATCGTCTTCGAGGTCTGCATGCCGGCCCGGTGCTGGATCGCGCCGGAGATGCCCGCCGCCACGTACAGCTGCGGCGAGACCTGCTTGCCGGTCTGGCCGACCTGGTTGGAGTGCGGGTACCAGCCGGCGTCCACGGCGGCGCGGGAGGCACCGACGGCCGCGCCGAGCGAGTCGGCCAGCTTCTCGACGACCGCGAAGCCCTCGGCCGCTCCGACGCCACGGCCGCCGGAGACCACGATCGCGGACTCGGTCAGCTCGGGGCGGCCGGTGGAGACGCGCGGGGTGCGCGAGACGACCTTGGCGGCGTTGCCGGTGAAGGCGACGGCGACGTTCTCGATCGCGCCGGCGGCCGGGGCGGCCTCCGGGGCGGCCGAGTTCGGCTTGACGGTGATGACCGGGACGCCGTGCGAGACCGTCGACTTCACCTGGTACGAGGCGGCGAAGACGGATTGGGTGGCGACCGGTCCGTTCTCGCCGGCCTCCAGCTCCACTGCGTCGGTGATCAGGCCGGAGCCGAGGCGGAGCGCGACGCGGGCCGCGATCTCCTTGCCCTCGCCGGAGGAGGTCGCCAGGACGGCGGCCACCCCCTTCTCCTTCGCGATCTGAGTGACCGCGTCGACCTTCGGGACGACGAGCTGGTCGGTGAACTCGGCGCCGTCCGCGACGTAGACGGTGGCCGCGCCGTACTCGCCCGCCGCGGCGGCGATCGAGGCGGCGGCCTCGCCGGCGCCGAGGACGACGGCCGAGGGCTCGCCGAGGCGGCGGGCCAGGGTCAGCAGTTCGAGGGCCGGCTTGCGGACCGCACCGTCGGCGTGGTCCACGAGAACCAGGATCTCAGCCATGATTCCTTGCTCCTGAGGTGGGGTGACGGTGGATCAGATGAACTTCTGGGAGGCGAGGAAGGCGGCGAGCTGCTTGCCGCCGTCGCCCTCGTCCGTGACGATCGTGCCCTGGGTGCGGGCCGGCCGGGCGGCTGCCGAGTCGACCAGGGTCCAGGAAGCGGCGAGGCCGACCTCGTCGGCGTCGATCTCCAGGTCGTCCAGGTCCCACTCCTCGACCGGCTTCTTCTTGGCGGCCATGATCCCCTTGAAGGAGGGGTAACGGGCCTCGCCGGACTGGTCGGTGACCGAGACGACGGCCGGCAGCGCGGCCTCCAGGAGTTCGGTGGCGGCATCGCCGTCACGGCGGCCCTTGACCAGGCCGTCCTCCACCGAGAGCTCCGAGAGGAGGGTGACCTGGGGCAGGCCCAGCCGCTCGGCGAGCAGCGCGGGCAGCACGCCCATGGTGCCGTCCGTCGAGGCCATGCCGCAGACGACCAGGTCGAAGCCGGCCTTCTCCAGGGCCTTCGCCAGGATCGCGGAGGTGGCGATGACGTCGGAGCCGTGGATGTCCTCGTCGTTGACGTGCACCGCCTTGTCGGCGCCCATCGACAGGGCCTTGCGCAGCGCGTCCTTGGCGTCGTCCGGGCCGACCGTGAGGACGGTGACCTCGGCGTCGTCGGACTCCTCGGAGATCCGCAGGGCCTGCTCGACGGCGTACTCGTCCAGCTCAGAGAGCAGGCCGTCGACGGCCTCGCGGTCGGTCGTCAGGTCGTCGGCGAAACCACGGTCGCCGGTCGCGTCGGGAACGTACTTCACACAGACAGCGATCTTCAGGGTCACGGCCTGTCTCCTTTCGAGGGGCTGCTGGTTACGGGAGGTTGCGGGCCATGACGATGCGCTGGACCTGGTTGGTGCCTTCGTAGATCTGGGTGATCTTGGCGTCGCGCATCATGCGCTCGACGGGG
>NZ_JBHYMK010000140.1:0-1996 GCF_042743065.1 Streptomyces sp. NPDC058872 | reverse complement strand
GGGGGCGGGGGGGGGGGCCCCCGCGCCGCCGGGGGGGGGGGGGGGCGGGGGGCCCCCGGGGCCCGGGGGGGCGGGGGGCCGCGGCGCGCGGGCGCCGCGGCCCCGGTCTCAGGATGCCGCCGTGCGGAAGCGGCGGAGGCTGAACAGCACGGTGAGGACGAAGACGGCACCCAGGGAGATGGCGACGGCAAGGAAGGCGTGCTCGCCCGGGAAGCTCCCGCCGGTGGCGGTGGGGTTGCCCCACAGCTCGCGGGTCCAGGTGACCACGGCGCTGACCGGGTTCCAGTCGGCGACCGGGCGCAGCCAGGCTGGGAGCCGGTCGACGGACTGGAAGGCGTTGGACAGGAACGAGAGGAGGACGGTGACCAGGCCCGCGACCACGTTGATCGTCTCCATGTTGCGGGAGAACAGGCCGAGGAGGACACCGACCCAGAGCATGGCGTACATGAACACGGCGAGCAGGAGGAAGCCGGCGAGCACGGGGAGCGGCCCGCGTTCGGGCCGCCAGCCGAAGAGCACGCCGATGCCCGTGACGACGGCGAGCCCGATGAGTCCGACGGCCAGGTCGCCGAGGGTGTGGCCGAGGAGGACCGAGGGGCGGGCGATCGGCAGGCTGCGGAACCGGTCCACGAGTCCGCCCCGCAGGTCGGCGGCGACGGCGACCGCGGTGGGGCCGATGCCGGCGAGCCCGACCTGGGCGGCCACGCCCGCGAACATGTACGTCTGGTAGTCGGATCCGCCCGTCACCGACAGCGACCCCTGAAAAAGGTAACCGAGGACGATCATCGAGACGAGCGGGTTCATGATGATGCCGACGAGGCGGCCGGGGGCCCGGCGGAGCCGGTTCAGTCTCCGGCCCGCGACGGCGAGGGACTCCACGGCCAGCGCGATGGGCGGCGCGGGCCTGCGGACCTGGGTGAGGGTCACCATGCCCGGTCACCGCCCGTCGCCCGGTCACCGGCCGCGTCGGGCCGCGCGGTGTCGAGCCGCGCGAGGGCGGCGTCGACGGCGCGGCCGACGACGGCCTGGGGGCCGGGGTGCATCAGGTACTCGTGGCCGCAGTCGACCGGGTGGATCCGGAGGTGTCCGTCCACGTGGGGCTCCCATCGTCGGGTCTGGTCGGCCAGTTGTTCCGCCGTCCATTCGCGGGTGGCGGTGAAGAGGTGCATGTCGCCGGTGAACCGGCCGGCGGTGAACCGTTCCATGAGGTCCCCATGGGTCCGGGAGAGGCACAGCAGTCTCGGGATGCCCCGCTCACCCAGTTCGGCGAGCGGATGGTTCTCCCGCCGCAGGACGTCGTGGAGTACGGCCGGGGTGAGCGGGCGGTCGTCGAAGGCGGCCCGGCTGTGGCCGAGGGCTTCGAGGGCCCGCAGGAGCAGTTCCCTCTCGTCGTCCTCCTCGTCGCGTCCGGTGCTGCCGAGGTAGCCGTCGAGGTCGGCGAGGAAGTCGACCTCCTCGCCAGCCTGTTGCAGCTGGACGGCGATCTCGTGGGCGAGCACGCCGCCGTAGGACCAGCCGAGGAGGCGGTACGGGCCGTGCGGGCGGATCCGCCGGATGTGGCCGATGTACTCGGCGGCCACGGTCCGGAGGTCGTCCGGGATCGGGGCGGCGCCGCCGACGGCCGGTGACTGGAGGCCGTAGAGGGGGTGGCGCCGGTCGATGTGCCGGGCGAGTCCGACGTACGGGAGGCTGAAGCCGAGCCCGCTGTGCACGAGGAAGACGGGAGGCGCGTCGCCGCCCGGGCGGATGGGGAGCACGGTGGAGAAGGGGTCGAGGGTGTGCTCCTGGTCCGGTCCGGTCTTCTCGGCACGGGTGGCGAGTGCGGCGACGGTGCGGTGCAGGACCACGTCGGCGACGCTGAGCCTCAGTCCGGCGGTCTGGGCCCGGCTGACCAGCCGGACGGCGAGGAGGGAGTGGCCGCCGAGTTCGAAGAAGCTGTCGTCGATGCCGACCCGTTCCAGTCCGAGGACCTGCGCGAACAGCGCGCACAGCACCT
>NZ_JBHYMK010000139.1:0-2278 GCF_042743065.1 Streptomyces sp. NPDC058872 | reverse complement strand
AGGGACTTCGGGTCGATGCCGGCCCGCTCGAGGGCCTCCCAGGAGGTCTCCAGCAGCAGCCGCTGCTGCGGGTCCATGGCCAGGGCCTCACGCGGGTTGATGCCGAAGAAGGCCGCGTCGAACTCGCTCACGCCCTGGAGGAAGGCCCCTTCGCGCACATACGACGTGCCGGAGCGCTCCGGGTCGGCGTCGTAGAGCGCCTCCAGGTCCCAGCCGCGGTCGGCGGGGAAGGGCGCGACGGCGTCGTCACCTGCCGCCAGCAGCTCCCACAGCTCCTCGGGCGTCCGTATCCCGCCCGGGAGCCGGCAGCTCATGGCCACGATCGCGATCGGGTCGTCGTCGGCGACCGGCGCACCGGGAGTGGCCACCTGCCCGGCCGCGGCGGTGTCGCCTCCGAGGCCGGGGAACTCGCCCAGCACATGGCGGGCGAGCTCGCCCGCCGTCGGATAGTCGAAGATCACGCTGGTCGTCAGCCGCAGCCCGGTGGCCGCGTTGAGTCGGTTGCGCAGCTGGACCGCGCCGAGCGAGTCGAAGCCGAGCTCCTTGAACGCGCGGTACGGGGTCACCGACTGCGGCCCGGCGTGGCCGAGCACCAACGCCGCCTGCGTACGCACCAGTTCCAGCACCAGCTCCGCCCGCTGCGGCGCCGTCAGCGTGGCGAGCCGCCCGGCCAGCGACGACTCCTCGTCGCGCTGTGCGCCGCCGGACACGGCCGGCCCGGCCGCCGCCCGCAGATCCCGTACGTCAGCCAGGTCGGAGATCAGCGGGTTGGGACGGGCGGCGGTGTACGCCGGTACGAAGCGGGCCCAGTCGATGTCGGCGACCGTCACGGCCGGAGTGCTGTGGCCAACCACCTGGGCCAGCGCGGTGAGCGCGAGGTCCGGGGACATCGGTGGGAACCCGCTGCGGTGCAACTGCTCGGCCGCCGCCTGCCCCGTCGCCATACCCGAGTCCGCCCAGGCACCCCACGCCACCGAGGTCGCGGGCAGCCCCAGAGCCTGCCGCTGCTGTGCGAGCGCGTCCAAGTGGGCGTTCGCAGCCGCGTAGTTGGCCTGCCCTTCGTTGCCGAAGGTGGCGGCCGCGGAGGAGAACAGGACGAACGCGTCGAGGTCGAGGTGACGCGTGTACCGGTCGAGAAGCGTCGCGGCGGTGGCCTTCGGGCGCAGGACGTGGTCGAGGCGGTCGGCGGTGAGGTGGTCCAGTACGCCGTCGTCGAGGCTGCCGGCGGTGTGCACGACCGCGGTGAGGCCCGGGTGCTCGGCGAGCAGGACGCGCACCGACTCGGGGTCGCTCACATCGCAGGCCGCGAAGGCCACCGTGACGCCGAGCGCGGCGAGTTCGTCGTGCAGGGCGGTGGCTCCGGGTGCCTCGCCGCCGCGCCGGCTGGCGAGGACGAGGTGCTCGGCGCCGTTCCCGGCGGCCCAGCGTGCCACGTGTGCGCCGAGCGCGCCGGTGCCGCCGGTGATCAGGACCGTGCCGCGCGGCTGCCAGGCCGTACCGCTGCTGCCTGCCGCCCGGGTCAGTCGGCGCGCGAGGAGACCGGCCGCGCGGATCGCCACCTGGTCCTCGCCGCCGGGCGCCGCGGCCAGTACGGCACGCAGGTGTGCGCTGCCGCGTTCGTCGAGCTGTTCGGGCAGGTCCACGAGCCCGCCCCAACGGTCGGGGTGTTCGAGTGCCGCGACCTGCCCCAGGCCCCAGACCTGCGCCTGGGCAGGCCGGGTGAGCGGGTCGGAGCCGCCGGTGGTGACCGCACCCTGGGTGGCGCACCAGAGGGGAGCCTCGACGCCCGCGTCGCCGAGCGCCTGCACGAGCGCCAGGGTCGGGGCGACCGTACCGGCCTCCTCCTCACGGTCGGTGTCCGCGAGCGCGAGCAGCGAGAGCACGCCTGTCACCGGGGTGTCTGACTCGGCACCCACATAGCGCAGTTGCTCGGTGAAACGCTCCCGGTCGGCATCGGCGGGGTCGAGCACGACTTGCCGTACGGCATCGTGCCCGCTCTCCAGAGCCCGGACGACGTCACGTACGAGAGGCCGGCTCTCGTGACCGGCGGGCAGCAACAGCATCCAGTCGCCGGTGAGTTCAGCCGCGTCGGACGCATCCGGCATCGGCCGCCACGCCACTCGGTAGCGCCAGCCGTCCACCGTGGAACCACCGGTCTGCTCCCTGCGCCCGGACCTCGCGTCGAGCCAGTACCGGCGGCGCTGGAAGGCGTACGTCGGCAGGTCGACGCGGTGCGGAGCCGCCACGCCCAGATCGGTGAGTACGTCTTGCCAGGCGA
>NZ_JBHYMK010000138.1:0-2399 GCF_042743065.1 Streptomyces sp. NPDC058872 | reverse complement strand
TTGCTTCAGAACTAACACAGTGGACGCGAGCAACTGAGGACAAGCCCTCGGCCTATTAGTACCGGTCAGCTCCACCCATTACTGGGCTTCCACATCCGGCCTATCAACCCAGTCGTCTACTGGGAGCCTTACCCTCTCAAGGAGGTGGGAATACTCATCTCGAAGCAGGCTTCCCGCTTAGATGCTTTCAGCGGTTATCCCTCCCGAACGTAGCCAACCAGCCATGCCCTTGGCAGGACAACTGGCACACCAGAGGTTCGTCCGTCCCGGTCCTCTCGTACTAGGGACAGCCCTTCTCAATATTCCTACGCGCACAGCGGATAGGGACCGAACTGTCTCACGACGTTCTAAACCCAGCTCGCGTACCGCTTTAATGGGCGAACAGCCCAACCCTTGGGACCGACTCCAGCCCCAGGATGCGACGAGCCGACATCGAGGTGCCAAACCATCCCGTCGATATGGACTCTTGGGGAAGATCAGCCTGTTATCCCCGGGGTACCTTTTATCCGTTGAGCGACGGCGCTTCCACAAGCCACCGCCGGATCACTAGTCCCGACTTTCGTCCCTGCTCGACCCGTCGGTCTCACAGTCAAGCTCCCTTGTGCACTTACACTCAACACCTGATTGCCAACCAGGCTGAGGGAACCTTTGGGCGCCTCCGTTACCCTTTGGGAGGCAACCGCCCCAGTTAAACTACCCATCAGACACTGTCCCTGATCCGGATCACGGACCGAGGTTAGACATCCAGCACGACCAGAGTGGTATTTCAACGACGACTCCACAACCACTGGCGTGGCCGCTTCACAGTCTCCCACCTATCCTACACAAGCCGAACCGAACACCAATATCAAACTGTAGTAAAGGTCCCGGGGTCTTTCCGTCCTGCTGCGCGAAACGAGCATCTTTACTCGTAGTGCAATTTCACCGGGCCTATGGTTGAGACAGTCGAGAAGTCGTTACGCCATTCGTGCAGGTCGGAACTTACCCGACAAGGAATTTCGCTACCTTAGGATGGTTATAGTTACCACCGCCGTTTACTGGCGCTTAAGTTCTCAGCTTCGCCAACCCGAAAGTCAGCTAACCGGTCCCCTTAACGTTCCAGCACCGGGCAGGCGTCAGTCCGTATACATCGCCTTACGGCTTCGCACGGACCTGTGTTTTTAGTAAACAGTCGCTTCTCGCTGGTCTCTGCGGCCACCCCCAGCTCACGGAGTAAATCCGATCACCAGACGTGGCCCCCCTTCTCCCGAAGTTACGGGGGCATTTTGCCGAGTTCCTTAACCATAGTTCACCCGAACGCCTCGGTATTCTCTACCTGACCACCTGAGTCGGTTTAGGGTACGGGCCGCCATGAAACTCGCTAGAGGCTTTTCTCGACAGCATAGGATCATCCACTTCACCACAATCGGCTCGGCATCAGGTCTCAGGCTCATGTCGTGCGGATTTGCCTACACAACGCCCTACACCCTTACCCCGGGACAACCACCGCCCGGGCTGGACTACCTTCCTGCGTCACCCCATCGCTTACCTACTACCACCTTGGGTCGACGGCTCCACCACTTCCCATTGCCCGAAGGCTCCGGGACGGCTTCACGGCCTTAGCATTAATGGGCTCGATATTGGGCGTTTCAAAGCGGGTACCGGAATATCAACCGGTTGTCCATCGACTACGCCTGTCGGCCTCGCCTTAGGTCCCGACTTACCCTGGGCAGATCAGCTTGACCCAGGAACCCTTAGTCAATCGGCGCACACGTTTCTCACGTGTGTATCGCTACTCATGCCTGCATTCTCACTCGTGAACCGTCCACAACTCGCTTCCGCGGCTGCTTCACCCGGCACACGACGCTCCCCTACCCATCACAGTCCCCGTTGGGGGTATGTACTGCAATGACACGACTTCGGCGGTACGCTTGAGCCCCGCTACATTGTCGGCGCGGAATCACTTGACCAGTGAGCTATTACGCACTCTTTCAAGGGTGGCTGCTTCTAAGCCAACCTCCTGGTTGTCTCTGCGACTCCACATCCTTTCCCACTTAGCGTACGCTTAGGGGCCTTAGTCGATGCTCTGGGCTGTTTCCCTCTCGACCATGGAGCTTATCCCCCACAGTCTCACTGCCGCGCTCTCACTTACCGGCATTCGGAGTTTGGCTAAGGTCAGTAACCCGGTAGGGCCCATCGCCTATCCAGTGCTCTACCTCCGGCAAGAAACACACGACGCTGCACCTAAATGCATTTCGGGGAGAACCAGCTATCACGGAGTTTGATTGGCCTTTCACCCCTAACCACAGGTCATCCCCCAGGTTTTCAACCCTGGTGGGTTCGGTCCTCCACGAAGTCTTACCTCCGCTTCAACCTGCCCATGGCTAGATCACTCCGCTTCGGGTCTTGAGCGTGCTACT
>NZ_JBHYMK010000137.1:0-2501 GCF_042743065.1 Streptomyces sp. NPDC058872 | reverse complement strand
GTGCTCCGGGGCGACCGCCCTCCACCGTGACGTGCAGCTCAGCCCCAGGCGTTGTTCTGGTTCTGGCCGTGGGAGCCGTGCTGCCCGGCGCCGAACTGGGCGGCGATGCCCTGTCCGATGGCCGCGTGCTGCGGGGGCATGACCTCGCTGGGCTGAACGAGGGCGAAGCCGTTGCCGAGGAAGCTGAGTTCCCAGCCCTCGCCCGTGTCGCCGCGACGGCGACGGACGCTGGAGTTGGTGGTCTGGGCCTGCATCTGGACGCGGAGTCCGGTGGACCAGGCGACGATGGCGTCCGCATCGGCGCTGACGTACTTCTCGGGCGTGACCTGCATCATCAGCGGCTGCCCGGAGGTCATCAGGGCGACCTTGCCGCGGCCGGTGATGTTGAGCTGGTACTTGCCGGACCCGGAGATGCCGTACTGGCTGTCGACGGCGATGACTTCGGTGTGGAGGGTCGAATCGAGCGCCAGGACGTAGGCGCTGTCGACGGTCAGTCCCTCCTGCTCGACCTCCACGACGTGGATGTACTGGGCCAGGTTGGCGAAGTAGACCGTGCCCTGGCCGGAGCAGCGCATCAGTTCCAGGCCCTCGCCCGTGCGGGCCCGGGCGCTTCGCTGGCTCTGCGTCTGGTACTCGCCGTCGAAGTCGACGAGTCCCTGGTACGCGACCATGGCGCCCTTGCGGGCGAGGACGTCGTCCTGCCCGGTCAGGCTGACCCGCAGGAGCTGCGGGTTCTGGATGGCGTACCGCTCCTGGCTCTGCTGTTCGGCATGGTTGAAAAGCGGGCTCTGCATGGTGTGTTCTCGCTCCCCCTCAGCCCCGGACCCGCAGGCGGTCGGTGCTGTCCTCGCTCGGCTGTACGACGACGATGCCCTGGCCCGAGAAGGCCATCTGGTACGCCTCGCCGCTGCCCCGCCCGATGAGGGAGGACGCCTTGAAGCTGCGCTTGCCCTTGACCTTGAGCGCGGGCGACCAGGCGACGAGCGCATCGGGGTCGACGTAGGTCTCGTCCTCGCCCCGGCCGCAGTCGACGACGATCGGCGTGCCGCGCGAGGTGAGCGCGACCCAACCGGTGCCGGAGATCTCGACGTTGAACAGGCCCTGGCCGGCGAGCTTGGCGAGCCCCTTGACCCGCTCGACCTGCCACTGGAGGTGGGCGTCGAAGGCGAGCACATTGGTGCCGTTGACCGAGATCGAGTCGTTCTGGAGGTTGATGACGACGACGTCGGCACCGTAGTCGGCGAGGTAGAGCAGCCCGTCGCCGGAGCACTTCATGAGGGGGGTGTTCTCGCCGGTGACCCACTGCTGGGCGACCTGGCGGACGGCGGGCGGATTGGGCTCGTAGGTGATGAAGCCCTCGTAGGCGACCATCGAGCCGGAACGGGCGTACAGGTCCTGGCCGGAGGCCATGGCGACCTTCAGCATGGTGCTGCCGTGGTTCTCCATGCGGGCCGCGACGGGGGTCGGGGCGTAGCCCGCGAGTTGCTGGTTCATGACGGGCTCCCTCAGACCTCGTAGGGCTGGACGACGATGAAGTTGCCGGGGGCTCCCCGGAACTGCAGGTTCACGGTCTCTCCGCTGTGGCCGGGGTAGGAGTTGCGGCGCAACCGCACCTGGCTGGAGAGGACGACCTGGGAGGCGGACGACCAGGCGACGACCGCGTTGCAGTCGGCGAAGGTCGTCGGCGTGACCGGCAGGACGACGGGGACGCCGTGGGTCTTGACGACGACGGTGCCGGTGCCCTGGAACTGCATGGTGAACAGGGCGCCGCCGGGGATGCCGTGGCCTTCGATGCGACGGACCTCGTACTGGAGGGACTCGTCGAACGCGAGGACGTTCTCCGCCGAGACGCAGATGCCGTCGCCCTGGAGCTCGATCGGGTGGAGGTGGGCGCCCTCCTCGGCGAGGAAGACCTGGCCGCGTCCGGTGCAGCGCATCAGCTGCATCTCCTGGCCGGTGGCGTTGCCGATGATCCGGCCGGCGAAGCCCGCGCCCTTGTAACCGAAGTCGACCTTGCCCTGGTACATGACCATGGAGCCCTGTCGGGCGAGGACGGGTGTGCCGCCCATGGCGAGGTCCACCCGCATGAGCTGCTGGTTCTGCGGGGTCCAGCGGGCCCCGGTGGCGGTCTCCTTGTACGGCGCGAGCGCTGCGGCGAGTCCCGCTCCGGTCGCCGGGACGCCCTGCGGGACTCCCGCGGGCTGCTGCCCGTACGGGAAGGGGGCGGGCTGCCCGTACGGGGTCTGCGGCGGCTGGCCCTGCCCGGGATGCACGGCGGGGACCTGCCCCGGCGGCTGTCCGGGGACCTGGCCGTACTGGGGCGGCTGCCCGTAGGGGGCCGGAGCCGGAGCGGG
This sequence comes from Streptomyces sp. NPDC058872, assembly GCF_042743065.1. Taxonomy (NCBI): domain Bacteria; kingdom Bacillati; phylum Actinomycetota; class Actinomycetes; order Kitasatosporales; family Streptomycetaceae; genus Streptomyces; species Streptomyces sp. NPDC058872. The sequence continues at coordinate 147 of NZ_JBHYMK010000137.1, read as the reverse complement.
CGGCGGCACGGGGGCCGGAGCCGGAGCGGGCGGCTGCCCGTAGGGGGCCGGAGCCAGGGGGGCGACCATGGTGGGCGCCGTGTGGACCTGCGGGGCCTGCGGCGCCGGCGGCACGGGGGCCTGCGGCGCGGCGGGCGTCCCGAACGC
>NZ_JBHYMK010000136.1:0-2551 GCF_042743065.1 Streptomyces sp. NPDC058872 | reverse complement strand
TCATGCGCAGCGTCCTGATCAAACCGGAGAGCGAGCACTACCTGCCCACCCTGCACGCCCGCGTGGAACAACTCGCCGCCACCCACCACTGACCGGGGCGGGCGGGGCGCCCGCCCCCCCCCGGGGGGGGGCGCGGGCCCGGGCGGGGGCGCGCGGGCCCCGCCCCCCGGGACCGGCTGCAGGTTCCCGACAACACCGCCGAGCGGCAGGCGATCGTGGTTCCGTCCTCCGGACCGACCGCCGTGACCCTCCGGCGAGCCGGTACGGTGGGCGCCCCCGGATGCGGGGCTCATCCCCGGGTCTATGTGGGAACCCCATAAACACGGGGGGTGTCTGGCTGTTGACTCGCTCTGACCGGGTGCGCGTTCTGTCCGGCCCCACCAGGATTCGACACGCGAGACTGTACGGAGTCGACGGCAGGGTTTTCTTGTCTGACTTCGTAGGGTCGTCACATGACCGTTGTGGACCAGATCCCGAGCGAGCCCGCTGACGCCCGTGGCCGTGTGGCCGAGCTGCACGTCCTGCGTGAGCAGGCGCTGCGCGGCCCGAGTGACCGCGCGACCGAGGCCCAGCACGCGAAGGGCAAGCTGACCGCGCGCGAGCGCATCGAGCTGTTGCTCGACCCTGGTTCCTTCAACGAGGTCGAGCAGCTACGTCGGCACCGCGCCCAGGGCTTCGGTCTGGAGGCGAAGAAGCCGTACACCGACGGCGTGATCACCGGCTGGGGCACCGTCGAGGGCCGCACCGTCTTCGTGTACGCGCACGACTTCCGGATCTTCGGCGGTGCGTTGGGCGAGGCCCACGCCACCAAGATCCACAAGATCATGGACATGGCCATCGCGGCCGGTGCCCCGCTGGTCTCCCTCAACGACGGCGCCGGCGCCCGCATCCAGGAGGGCGTGTCCGCGCTCGCCGGGTACGGCGGCATCTTCCAGCGCAACACCAAGGCGTCCGGCGTCATCCCGCAGATCTCGGTGATGCTCGGCCCGTGTGCCGGCGGCGCGGCCTACAGCCCCGCGCTGACCGACTTCGTGTTCATGGTCCGCGAGACCTCGCAGATGTTCATCACCGGCCCCGACGTCGTCAAGGCGGTCACCGGCGAGGAGATCACCCAGAACGGACTCGGCGGCGCCGACGTCCACGCGGAGACCTCGGGCGTCGCGCACTTCGCGTACGACGACGAGGAGACCTGCATCGCCGAGGTCCGCTACCTGCTGTCGATGCTCCCGCAGAACAACCGCGAGAACCCGCCGACCGTCGCCTCCGAGGACCCCGCAGAGCGCCGCTCCGACGTCCTGCTGGACCTGGTGCCGGCCGACGGCAACCGTCCGTACGACATGCACAAGGTCATCGAAGAGCTCGTCGACGACGGCGACTACCTGGAAATCCACGAGCGCTGGGCCCGCAACATCATCTGCGCCCTGGCCCGGCTCGACGGCCAGGTCGTCGGCATCGTCGCCAACCAGCCCCAGTCGCTGGCCGGCGTCCTCGACATCGAGGCCTCCGAGAAGGCCGCCCGCTTCGTGCAGATGTGCGACGCCTTCAACATCCCGATCATCACCCTTCTGGACGTCCCCGGCTTCCTTCCCGGCGTCGACCAGGAGCACGGTGGAATCATCAGGCACGGCGCGAAGCTGCTGTACGCGTACTGCAACGCGACCGTGCCCCGGATCTCCCTGATCCTGCGCAAGGCCTACGGCGGCGCCTACATCGTCATGGACTCGCAGTCCATCGGCGCCGACCTGACGTACGCCTGGCCCACCAACGAAATCGCGGTCATGGGCGCCGAGGGCGCCGCCAACGTGATCTTCCGCAAGCAGATCGCGGAGGCCGAGGACCCCGACGCCATGCGCGCCCGCATGGTCAAGGAGTACAAGGCCGAGCTGATGCACCCGTACTACGCGGCCGAACGCGGCCTGGTCGACGACGTCATCGACCCCGCCGACACCCGCCAGGTGCTCATCAGGTCCCTCGCGATGCTCCGCACCAAGCACGCCGACCTGCCGTCCCGCAAGCACGGCAACCCGCCCCAGTAAGAGGAGTCATCCACGTGACCACTGCCACCAACCTCCTCCGCGTCGAAAAGGGCCAGGCCGACCCCGAGGAGCTCGCCGCCATCACCGCGGTCCTCCTCGCCCGCGCCGCCGCACAGCCGGCCGAGCCCGCCCCCCACGGCCGCTCCACGGCCGGATGGCGACGCCTGGAACGCCAGTCCGGCTTCCGCGCCCCGCACAGCTGGCGCTGACCCCGCGCAGCACCGGTCCAACCCGAAGGGTCCCGCTCCCCGGAGCGGGGCCCTTCGGCGTGCGGACGGGCCCGTGCCGGCGGTGCGCCCCGTCCGCAAGGGGGGCCCGGCGGCCCCTCCGGTCGCCCGGGGCGCCGGGAGGAACAGAGGGGCCCCGCACGAACCAACCCGTGCGGGGCCCCTCTCCGTACGTCCCGTCGGGACTTACCGCAGCCGTGCCATGAGGGCGTGCTCGACGAGCGTGATGAGGGCGCTCTTGGCGTCGGCGCGGTGGCGGGCGTCGGTGGTGATGATGGGGGTGTCGGG
>NZ_JBHYMK010000135.1:0-2571 GCF_042743065.1 Streptomyces sp. NPDC058872 | reverse complement strand
CTGGACGAGCTGGTGGGCTGCTTCATGAACACCCTGGTCCTGCGGACCGACGTGTCCGGAGACCCGGCCTTCCGGGAACTCCTCGACCGCGCCCGCGAGACCTCCCTGTCCGCCTACGCCCACCAGGACGTCCCCTTCGAGCAGCTGGTCGAGGTCCTCGACCCGGTGCGGTCCATGGGCCGCAACCCGCTCTTCCAGGTCATGCTGGTGCTCCAGAACAACGAGCACGCCCGCCTCGAACTCCCCGGTGTGCGCGCTGCGTTCGAGCCGCCTGCCGTCGACTCGGTCAAGTTCGACCTGAACTTCTTCGTCGTCGAGCGGCAGGCCGACGACGGCACGCCCGGCGGTCTGGACGGGTTCCTGGAGTTCAGCCACGACGTGTTCGACGAGTCGACGGCGGCCTCGGTCGCCGAGCGTCTCGTACGCCTCCTGGAACAGGTCGCCGACGACCCTGACCTCCCCGTCAGCGGCATCGAACTGCTCACCGACGAGGAGCGCCACCGCATCCTCACCGAGTGGAGCGGCACCACCGGCCGCAGCACCGACACCACCGTGCCCGCCCTCTTCGAGGCCCAGGCGGCCCGGTCGCCGGAGGCGGTCGCGGTCACCTTCGACGGCACGGAGCTGTCGTACGGGGAGCTGAACGCGCGGGCGAACCGTCTGGCCCGGCAGCTGATCGGACTCGGCGCGGGCCCGGAGCGGCTGGTGGCGCTCGCGCTGCCCCGCACCGAGGAGATGGTCGTCGCTCTCCTCGCGGTGCTCAAGTCCGGCGCCGCCTACCTCCCCGTCGACCTGGCCTATCCGGCGGAGCGGATCGCGCTCATGCTCGACGACGCCGGTCCGGCCCTGCTGCTCACCGACGGACCGACCGCCCGGACCCTGCCGGACACGGACCTGCCGCGCCTGCTGGTCGACGACCCCGGCACGGCTGAGGCGCGGGCGGAGCTGCCCGACGCCGACGTGACCGACCGGGAGCGGACCAGTCCCCTGGGGCCGGACCACCCCGCGTTCGTCATCTACACCTCCGGCTCCACGGGCCGGCCGAAGGGCGTCACCGGTCTGCACCGGGCCCTCGTCAACCGGCTCACCTGGTTCGCCGAGGAGTTCCCCGAGCAGCGCACGGCCGGCGTCCTCGCCAAGTCGCCGGTCAGCGTCATCGACGGCATCACCGAACTGCTCGCCCCGCTGCTGTCCGGCGGGTCGACGGTCCTGGTCGACGCCGACACCGCCCGCAGCGTCCCCCACCTCGCGGACGCCGTCGTGCGGCACGGCATCGCCCGGCTGACCGTCGTCCCCAGCCTCCTGGACGCCTTCATCGACAGCGGCGAACTGCCGCGCATGGCCGGCTGCGCGGTCTGGATCTGCAGCGGGGAGCAGCTGCCCGCCGCCACCGTGGAACGGTTCCGGACCTGCCTGCCCTCCGCCCGCCTCGTGAACTTCTACGGAGCCTCCGAGGTCGGAGCGGTCGCCACCCACGGCGCCCACGACGACGTTGCCCTCGGCACGGCAACCCTGATCGGCCGTCCGATCCGGAACACGGGTGTGTTCGTGTTGGACGGTGGGTTGCGGCCGGTTCCGGTGGGTGTGGCGGGTGAATTGTATCTGTCGGGTGCGGGTGTGGCGCGGGGTTATGTGGGTCGTGCGGGGTTGACGGCTTCGCGGTTCGTGGCGTGCCCGTTCGGGGTGGCCGGTGGGCGGATGTATCGCACGGGTGATGTGGTGCGGTGGTCGGCGGACGGTCGTCTGGTGTTCCTGGGGCGTGCGGATGCGCAGATGAAGGTGCGTGGGTTCCGGGTGGAGCCGGGTGAGGTGGAGGCGGTGTTGCTGGGGCATGCGTCGGTGGGGCGTGCGGTGGTGGTGGCGCGTTCCGACGGTCCTGGTGGTGCGGTGCTGGTCGGCTATGTCGTGCCGGCCGCGGGTGCGTCGGTGGATGTGAGCGCGGTGCGGGAGTTCGTGGGGCGGTCGCTGCCGGAGTACATGGTGCCGGTGGTGGTGGTCCTCGATGCGTTGCCGTTGACGCCGAGCGGGAAGGTGGACCGGAAGGCGTTGCCGGCGCCCGATCTGGGTGCGGTGGTGTCCTCGCGGGAGCCCCGGGATCCGGTGGAGGAGGTGCTGTGCGCGCTGTTCGCGCAGGTCCTCGGACTGGAACGGGTCGGCATCGACGACAGCTTCTTCGAACTCGGCGGCCACTCCCTCCTCGCCACCAGGCTCGTCAGCCGGGCCCGCTCCGCCTTCGGTACGTCCCTGTCGATCAGGGACGTGTTCGAGGCGCCCACCGTCGCCGCACTCGCCGACCGGGCCCGCTCCGGGGAGCGCGACCGGCCCCCGCTCGTCGCCGTATCCCGCACCGGCACCCTGCCGACCTCCTCGGCACAGCGCCGGCTGTGGTTCCTCAACCGTCTGGAGGGCCCCGAGTCCGCCGCGTACAACATGCGTTTCGCGGTGCGGTTGTCGGGTGCGCTGGACGTGGCGGCGCTGGATGCGGCGCTGGCGGACGTGGTGGGGCGGCACGAGAGTCTACGGACGGTGTTCCCGGAGGTGGACGGGGAGCCGCGGCAGGTGGTTTTGGAC
>NZ_JBHYMK010000134.1:0-2717 GCF_042743065.1 Streptomyces sp. NPDC058872 | reverse complement strand
ATCTCGGTGACGATCACCCGCGCCCCCTGACCGCGCAGCGACTCCGCACACCCCTTGCCGACGTCGCCGTAACCGAAGACCACCGCCGTCTTGCCACCGATCAACACATCGGTGGCCCGGTTGATCCCGTCGATCAACGAATGCCGACAACCGTACTTGTTGTCGAACTTCGACTTCGTCACCGCGTCGTTCACATTGATCGCCGGGAACAACAAGGCCCCCTCGCGGTGCATCTCGTACAGACGGTGCACCCCGGTGGTGGTCTCCTCCGTCACCCCACGGATCTCCGAGGCGATCGCCGACCAGTCCAGGGCGGTGGTCTCCAACAGGCGTCGGACGACGGCCATCTCCTCGTTGGACGCCTCGGGCAGCGCACCGGTCTTCTGGTGCTCCACGCCCTTGTGGACCAGCAGGGTGGCGTCCCCGCCGTCGTCCAGGATCATGTTCGGGCCGCCGGTGGGAGCGTCCGCCCAGGTCAGCGCCTGCTCGGTGCACCACCAGTACTCCTCCAGGGTCTCGCCCTTCCAGGCGAAGACCGGGATGCCGGCCGCGGCGATCGCGGCGGCGGCGTGGTCCTGGGTGGAGTAGATGTTGCAGGACACCCACCGCACCCGGGCGCCCAGCGCCACCAGGGTCTCGATGAGCACGGCGGTCTGCACCGTCATGTGCAGCGAGCCGGTGATCCGCGCACCCGCAAGCGGCTGCGCCTCGGCGTACTCACGGCGGATCGCCATCAGACCGGGCATCTCGTGCTCGGCCAGCGTGATCTCCTTGCGGCCGAACGCGGCCAGGGAGAGATCGGCGACCTTGAAGTCGGAGAACGCGGTGTCGGTGGACTCAGACATGTACGACGCTCCTTGCGCTGAGGATGGTTCGGTGGATTTCGAGGGCCGCCGTCGACCTGTTGAGCGTGATGTAGTGCAGGCCCGGAGCCCCCTCGTCGAGCAGCCGCAGACCCATCCGCGTCGCGTGCTCGACGCCGATCCGGTACGAGGCGGCCGGGTCGTCCTTCGCGGCCTCCAGGCGGTGCGCCAGCTCCTCGGGGAAGGCCGCGTCGGAGAGTTCGGCGAAGCGGCGGATCTGGCGCACGTCGGTGGCCGGCATGATCTCCGGGATGATCGGGGTGTCACAGCCCGCGGCGACGGCCCTGTCCCGCAGGCGCAGGTAGTCCTCCGGGTCGAAGAACATCTGTGTGATGGCGTAGTCGGCGCCCGCCCGGCACTTGGCGACGAAGTGGGCGAGGTCGCTCTCCGGGCTCGCGGATCGGGGATGACCCTCGGGGAAGGCGGCGACGCCGATCCTGAAGTCGCCGAGCGAGCGGACGAGTTCGACCAGTTCGTGGGCGTACCGGAAGCCGTCCGGATGCGGGGTCCACTCGCCGCGCGGGGCGCCCGGCGGATCGCCGCGCAGCACGAGCACGTCCCGGACGCCGACGTCCGCATAGGCGCCGACGATGGCCCTCAGCTCGGCGACCGAATGCCCGACGGCGGTGAGGTGGGCGACGGGTCGGAGGGTGGTCTCGGTGGCGATCCGCCGGGTGACCCCGATGGTCCGGTCGCGGGAGGAGCCGCCGGCGCCGTAGGTCACCGACACGAAGTCCGGCTTGAGCACCTCCACGCGCCGGATCGCGTCCCAGAGGGCCTGCTCGCCCCGGTCGGTCTTCGGCGGGAAGAACTCGAAGGAGAAGGTGGGTTTCACAGGCGTCGCCCTCCCGCGTTGAAGTAGCTCGCCTCCGGGTGGTGCACGACGATCGCGTCCGTCGACTGCTCGGGGTGCAGCTGGTACTCCTCCGACAGCTCGACGCCGATCCGCTCCGGCCGCAGCAGGGCGGCGATCTTGGCCCGGTCCTCCAGGTCCGGGCAGGCCGGGTAGCCGAGGGAGTAGCGGCAGCCCTGGTAATCGGTGCGGAGCATCCCCGCCAGGTCGGCCGGCTCCGCACGACCGGCGATGCCCCACTCGGCACGCACCCGGGCGTGCCAGTACTCGGCGAGGGCTTCGGCCAACTGCACGGACAGGCCGTGGAGTTCGAGATAGTCGCGGTAGGCGTCGGCGGCGAAGAGCCGGGCGGTCTCCTCGCCGATCCGCGGGCCGACGGTGACGAGCTGGAGGGCGACCGCGTCCACCTCACCGGAGTCCTCGGCGCGGTGGAAGTCGGCCAGGCAGAGGCGGCGGCCCCGCTGTTGGCGGGGGAAGGAGAAGCGGGTCCGCTCGCCTCCGTCCTCGTCCAGGACGATCAGGTCGTCGCCCTTGGACACACAGGGGAACCAGCCGTAGACCACGGCCGCTTCGACCAGGCCCTCCCGCTCGATCCGGTCGATCAGCGCCCGCAGCCGCGGCCGGCCCTCCGCCTCGACGGTCCCCGCGTCCTTCAGTCCCCACTGGCCCTTGAACAGGGCGCCCTCGTCCAGCCAGGGGGCGTACTCGGCGAGCGGAATGCCGGTGACGACCTTCGTGCCGAGGAAGGGGGGTTCGGGCACCGGGTTGTCGCCGGCCACGTCCGAACGGCCGGCCGGCTCCGGCTCCCGGACCTCGGGCAGGGATGCGGCAGGACGCTTGGCCACCCGGCGCTGCTTGAGCGGGGGCAGGACGGCTCCGGGAACGCCGCGCTTGACGCCCATCAGGGCGTCCATCAGGCGCAGGCCTTCGAAGGCGTCGCGGGCGTAGCGGACTTCGCCGTGGTAGATGTCGTGGAGGTCTTGTTCGACGTAGGCGCGGGT
>NZ_JBHYMK010000133.1:0-3588 GCF_042743065.1 Streptomyces sp. NPDC058872 | reverse complement strand
GTTGCGGTCGACGACCGCGACCGAGACCCGCTGGCCCTCCGCCCCGGCGGCGTCCAGGGTCGCCCGCGCGGCCTGCACGGCCGCCTCGATCGTCAAGTGCGTCGACTCCACCGTGTGCTTGTTCTTGGCGGCGGCAGGAGCCGGGGCGGCCGTCGCCTCCTCGCCGGTGGCGCTCGCGGAGTAGGCGCCGAAGCCGCCGAGAACGAGTGCGGCGGCGACCGCGCCACCGGTCAGGACACGGCTGCGCGAGGGGGCCTTCTTCACGTGCTTCATGGGATCCGCTCCAAGGAACTCGGGGAAGCGCGGTCACCCTCGGGACGGAGGGGCGCCGCTCTGCCCCTCCATCCTGGGGACGTCCCCCGCCTCCCGCGGTCGTCGTCCCGGCTCCTCGGTGCGCCCGCAACGGCTGACCCCCGGGTCGTCCGATCGGCTGACCCCTGCTCGTCGGTGGCTCGACCGCGCTCCTCGCCCGGGGCCCGGCGGAGCGGGGTGCGCGAAGGGGGACGGCTGCCCCCGGAGGCACCGAAGCCCCGGGTGCGCGCGCCGACGGCGGGAAGCCGCTGCCGAGCCGTCCGGCGGCCTTCAGTCCCCGACGGAGGCCGGCGCCCGATCGGCGCCGAGCAGGGCCAGCGAATCGACCCACAGGGCATCGAGGCGGCCCGTGTCGTCGTACAGCTTGGCGAGGAGGACCCGGCCCTCCAACTGGGCGACGAGGGCCCGAGCGGCTGCCGTGGGGTCGGCGGCCGTGACCTCGCCCCGCCCCCGGGCCTCCGCGATGACCGCTGCCACCAGGGCGACCTGCTCGTCGAAGACCTCGCGCAGCCGCGCGCGGACGCTCTCCGTACGGGTGCTGAGCTCCAGGGCCAGGTTTCCGAGCAGACAGCCGGTGACGGAGCCGCAGCTCTCGCGGTCGGCCCGCAGCCCGGCCTCGGTCGACTCGTACAGCCGCCGTAGCCGCTGCAGGGGAGGGAGGTCCTCGCCGAGCGCCCGGGTCCAGAGGGCGCGCTGCTCGCTCCAGTGCTCCTCGACGACGGCGAGGGCCAGTTCCTCCTTCGACGCGAAGAAGTAGTAGAAGCTGCCCTTGGGCACGCCGGCTGCCGCGCAGATCTCGGCCACGCCCAGGGCGGCGTAGCCGCGGGACAGCATCAGCGTCCTCGCGGCGGTCAGGATGCGCTCGCGCGCGTCACTCGTTCGCCCCATGGCGAGAGTCTACGACCGGTCGACTACTTCTTCCCCGTCCGTGTCCCCCGCGAGCGGTAGGCCTCCGCTTCCGGCGGCGCGGCACGCGGTTCTATGGTGGGCGGCGCAGATCGCGCGGACCGCGCGGTCCTCCGCGGGCACGCGCCCGATCCGGCGGCCATCCCGGCGGCAGGGTCGCACCCGCACGACACGAACGAGGAGTTCCATGGACATCGCCGGCTCCGCCGCTCTCGTCACCGGTGCCGCTTCGGGCCTCGGCGCCGCCACTGCCGCGGCGCTCGCCGCCCGTGGCGCCGCCGTCTACGGCCTGGACCTGGACAAGGCCGTGGCCGCCGCCGGGCCGCTGCCCGAGGGCGTCCGCCTGTTGGCCGCCGACGTCACCGACGAGGAGCAGGTCCGCGAGGCGCTCGCCGCGATCGACGCCGACGGGGCCGAGTTGCGGCTCGCCGTGAACTGCGCCGGCATCGCCCCCTCCGCCCGCGTCCTGGGGCGCAAGGGGCCGCATGACCTGGACCTGTTCCGCGCGGTGCTCAACGTCAACCTGCTCGGGACCTTCAACGTGATGCGGCTCGCTGCCGAGGCCATCGCCCGGCACGAGCCCGATGAGCACGGACAGCGCGGCCTCGTCGTCAACACCGCTTCGATCGCCGCCTTCGAGGGACAGGTCGGCCAGATCGCGTACGCCGCCTCCAAGGCGGGCGTCGCCGGGATGACCGTCACCGCCGCCCGTGACCTGGCACAGTTCGGCATCCGGGTCGTCACCATCGCCCCCGGCATCGTCGACACCCCGATGATGGCCGGCTTCAGCGAGGAGGTCCGGGCCGGTCTCGCCGCGAGCGTCACCTTCCCGCAGCGCCTTGCCCGTCCGGAGGAGTACGCCCGACTCGTGACCATGGTCGCCGAGCACGACTACCTCAACGGCGAGACCATCCGCATGGACGGCGCCCTCCGCATGAGCGCCCGCTGAGGGAGCGGAAAGCCCCGGGGGCGTGAGGGCTGCCCGCGTTTCCACTGGGCTTCCGTACCCTCGAAATAGCACTCGGTGCCGGATTCCTCCGGCACCGAGTTCCGTGGCGGATGCGTTCAAATGCTAGGTTCGGGCCATGGGAACAGCGTCGACGAACTCCACGAAGCCCGCGATGCGGGACTCCCTCATCGCCGCGGCCTTCCAGCTCTTCCTGGAGCGGGGCTACGAGCAGACCACCGTCGACGACATCGTCACGCTTGCGGGCGTCGGCCGGCGGTCCTTCTTCCGGTACTTCCCGTCGAAGGAGGACGTGGTCTTCCCCGACCACGAACAGTGCCTCCACGACATGACCCGGTTCCTCGCCGCGAGCGCCGACTCCGACGACCCGATCGTCCGCGTCTGTGACGCCGCCCGGCTCGTCATGCGGATGTACGCGGAGAACCCCACCTTCTCCGTCCAACGCTATCGGCTCACCCGCGAGGTGGCCGGACTCCGCACGTACGAACTGTCCGTGGTCTGGCGCTACGAGAAGACCCTCGGCGACTACCTGCGCACCCGTTGGGCCGACCGCAGGGACGGCACCCTGCGCGCCAACGTGGTCGCCGCGGCCGTGGTCGCCGCCCACAACCACGCCCTGCGCCACTGGCTGCGCTCGGGGGGCGAGGGCGATCCGCTGGCGGAAGTGGACGGGGCCCTGGAGTTCGTGCGCACCACCTGGAGCGGCGGTCAGGTCGTGGACGCCCCGACCGAGGAGGCCGAGGACGTCGTCGTCGTGATCACCAAGCGGTCCACTCCCATGTGGCGCGTGGTGCGCGAGGTGGAGTCGAGTCTCGGTGAGGGGTGAGGGGTGAGGGGTGAGGGGTGAGGGGCGCCCGAGGCCTTCAGGGTTCCCGGTGTCTCCAATTGAGGGAACTCAGGTCTTTATTTGATGGCACTCAGTGCCATATCTTTGCTCCATGCACGGTCGAGCCGCCGAGTGCAAGGAGAAGGCATCGTGTTCCACACGGGACTGAGGAGCGGGACCGCCGTCCAGGCCGAGGAGTCGGCCCCCGACGTCGAGCTGTACTTCCAGCGCTGCCGCTGGTGTCACACCACCACGTTCCAGCGCCTGCTGTGTCCGACCTGCGGGTCGACCGACCTCGCGCCCGAACTCAGCGAGGGTGAAGGCGTGATCTCCGTGCGCCGAGGGGTCGCCGCCGCCGATTCCGACCTCTGGCCGGTTCACATGACGGAGGGTTTCGTGGTCCGCTGCCGCGTCGACGGGCCGCCGCACGCGGTGCGCCCCGGCGTCCGGGTCAAGGTCTCCGGGGCGGGCGTTTCCGGGCGCCGGCCGGTCGTCCGGCTCTGCGAGGAGGCTCCGCTCAACGGCTGGTACTGAGGCGGGCCCACGAAAGGGGGGGGTGGGTGGCACAGAGTGCCAC
>NZ_JBHYMK010000132.1:0-3745 GCF_042743065.1 Streptomyces sp. NPDC058872 | reverse complement strand
TCCACACCCACGGCCACCCCATCAACTGGCCCATCAACAAGGGAACCCACGACACCGACCTCCCCACCTACCCCTTCCAGCACCAGCGCTACTGGATCAACCCCACCACGACCGGTTCCCCGGACACCGCCGACACCCGCTTCTGGGAGGCGGTCGAGAACGAGGACTGGGAGTCGCTCGGCCGCACGCTCTCGGTGGAGGGCGATGCCCCGCTGAGTACGGTGCTCGCGGCGCTGGCGTCCTGGCGGAAGAACCTGGATCGTGTGTCGACGGTGGACAACTGGCGCTACCGGGCGACGTGGAGGCCGGTCGCCGAGCCGCAGGCCGGGCTGTCCGGTACCTGGCTGGTCGTGGTTCCCGTCGGCCAGGAGGACGACGCGCTGGTGGGTGCTGTCACCCGCGCTGTACGGGGGCGGCAGGTCGTACTGGACCCAGCCGAAGTGGCCCGCGCCCGCTACGCCGAGCAGGTCTCCGGCGCCTTGGGGTCGGGCGATGACAACGCTGCCGTGACCGGCGTGCTGTCCCTCCTCGCGCTGGGCGGCGACGACGTGGCCCCGGCGGCGCCGGCGCTCGCTCTCTTCCAGGCGCTGGGGGACGCCGGTGTGCAGGCTCCGCTCTGGTGTGTCACCCAGGGCGCGGTCACCACCGGCGGCTCCGATCCGCTCACCCGGCCCGCCCAGGCGCAGGTCTGGGGTCTGGGCCGGGTCGCCGCGCTGGAGCATCCCGACCGCTGGGGCGGGCTCGTCGACCTGCCCGAACAGCTCGACGAGCGCGGCGCCACACGCCTGCGTGCCGTACTGACGGCACCGTCCGGCGGCGAGGACCAGGTGGCCATCCGAGCCTCCGGTCTCCTCGCCCGACGACTCACCCGGACCGGCACCGGCGGCCGCACGCACCACGGCGGGGCAAACCGCGACGCCACGGCCTGGCAGCCGCGCGGTACCGTCCTGATCACCGGCGGCACCGGCGCGCTCGGCGCGCACGTGGCGCGCTGGGCCGCCGGGAACGGCGCCGAGCACCTCGTCCTCGCCGGCCGGCGCGGCGGCGAGGCACCCGGGGCCACCGCCCTGCACGACGAACTCGCCGGGCTGGGCGTCACCGTGACCTTCGTCGCCTGCGACGTGAGCGATCCTGAGGCCGTACGCGCTCTCGTCTCCGCGCACCCCGGCCTGACCGCCGTGGTCCACACCGCGGGTGTCCTCGACGACGCGGTGCTCGACCGGCTCACCACCGAGCGCCTCGACGACGTCCTGCGGCCGAAGGCCACCGCCGCCACGCTTCTCGACCAGTGCACGCGTCACCTCGACCTCGACGCGTTCGTCCTGTTCTCGTCGGTGGTCGGCACGCTGGGCCGGGCCGGGCAGGGGAACTTCGGTGCGGCCAACGCCCACTTGGACGCGCTCGCCGAGCAGCGGCACGCGCTCGGGCTGCCCGCCACCTCCGTGGCCTGGGGTCCCTGGGACGCGGACGGCATGGCGGCAGGCGACGTGGCCGAGCAGCTGCGGCGGCGGGGGCTGCCGGCGCTGGCGCCGGACCTGGCGCTCACCGCGCTGGGAGAGGCCGCGGGGCGCGGCGAGGCGACCGTGACCGTCGCCGACATCGACTGGGCGCGGTTCGTGCCGGCGTACACCGCCGCCCGTCCCAGCGCGCTGATCTCCGACCTGGCGGACGTACGGGAGTTGCGGGCCGAGTCCGGCGCCCGGCGGGCCGACGACGACGCTACGTGGACGGCGCAGAATCTGTCGGGTCTCTCCGACACGGAGGCCGTGCGGCTGCTGCTGGACCTGGTGCGGACACAGGCGGCCGCCGTGCTCGGGCACGCGTCCGCGGACGCGGTGAACGCCTCGCACGCGTTCAAGGACATCGGTGTCGACTCGCTGACCGCGGTCGAGCTGCGCAATCGGCTCGTCGCCGTCACCGGCCTGAAGCTGCCGCCGACGCTGGTGTTCAACCATCCGACGCCACAGGCGCTGGCCCGCTTCCTGCACACGCAGGCGACCGGCACGGCGGAGTCCGCCTCCGTGCGCCCGGTGCCGGTCCCGGTGGGTGCCGCGGCCGAGGACGACCCGATCGCGATCGTGTCCATGGCCTGCCGCTATCCGGGCGGGGTGCGCTCGCCGGAGGACCTCTGGCAGCTGCTCACCGACGGCCGGGACGCGGTGTCCGTGTTCCCCACGGACCGCGGCTGGGACATCGACGCGCTCTATCACCCCGACCCGGAGCGTGCGGGCACGTCGTACGTCCGCGAAGGCGGATTCCTGTACGACGCCGCCGAGTTCGACGCCGAGTTCTTCGGGATCTCGCCGCGTGAGGCACAGGCGATGGACCCGCAGCAGCGCCTTCTGCTGGAGACGTCCTGGGAGGTGTTCGAGCGGGCCGGGATGGATCCACGCTCGGTGGCCGGCAGCCAGGCGGGCGTCTTCGTCGGTGTGGCGTCGCAGGACGAGTACGGGCCGCGCATGAGCGAGGCATCCGAAGGGTTCGAGGGGTACCTGCTCACCGGCACCGCGGCGAGCGTGATCTCCGGCCGGGTGGCGTACACCCTCGGTCTGGAGGGCCCTGCCGTCACGGTCGACACGGCCTGCTCGTCCTCGCTGGTCGCCCTGCACATGGCCGTCCAGGCGCTGCGCGACGGCGAGTGCACGCTCGCGCTCGCGGGCGGTGTCACCGTGATGGCCTCGCCGGGGACGTTCGTGGAGTTCAGCCGGCAGCGGGGGCTCGCTCCCGACGGCCGCAGCAAGTCGTTCTCCGCGGCGGCCGACGGCACCAGCTGGGGCGAGGGCGCGGGTGTCCTGCTCCTGGAGCGTCTGTCGGACGCCCGGCGCAACGGGCATCCGGTCCTGGGCCTGGTGCGCGGTACGGCGGTCAACCAGGACGGTGCCAGCAACGGCCTCACCGCCCCCAACGGCCCCTCGCAGGAGCGGGTCATCCGCCAGGCGCTCGGCCGGGCCCGGCTGACCGCCGCCGACGTCGACGCCGTCGAGGCGCACGGCACCGGCACCCGGCTCGGCGACCCGATCGAGGCGCAGGCGCTGATCGCCACGTACGGGCAGGAACGGCCGGACGGACAGCCGCTGCTGCTCGGCTCCCTGAAGTCGAACATCGGGCACACGCAGGCCGCCGCGGGCGTGGGCGGAGTCATCAAGATGGTGATGGCGATGCGCCACGGTGTGCTTCCGAGGACGCTGCACGTGGACGAGCCGACGCCGCACGTCGACTGGTCCGCCGGTGCGGTGACGCTGCTGCGGGACGCGGTCGAGTGGCCGGAGACCGGACGGCCCCGCCGAGCCGGCGTGTCGTCGTTCGGTGTGAGCGGCACCAACGCCCACGCGATCATCGAGCAGTTCGAGGAGGAGCCAGCCGTCGCCGACACGGCCGACGCCGTGTCGGGGCCCCTGCCGTGGGTCCTCTCCGGCCAGGGCACGGACGCACTGCGGGCACAGGCCGAACGGCTGCGGTCGTTCGTCGCGGCTCGGCCCGAATTCCGCACTGCCGACCTGGCGTTCTCGCTCGGCACCACGCGGGCCGCGCTGGACGACCGGGCCGCCGTGGTCGCGGAGGACCGGTCCGACTTCCTCGACGCGCTGGGCGCGCTCTGCCGCGGCGAGGCGGACAGTCGGGTCCTGACCGGGTCCGTGGACCGTGCGCAGGGGCGGTTGGCGTTCCTGTTCTCGGGGCAGGGCAGTCAGCGGGCCGGGATGGGACGTGAACTGTACAAGGCCTTCCCCGTGTTCGCCGCCGCGCT
>NZ_JBHYMK010000131.1:0-4245 GCF_042743065.1 Streptomyces sp. NPDC058872 | reverse complement strand
GCTTCCGGTCCGGCCGCATCTGCGTGGTCCTCCCGCTCGACCGGCCCCGGCGCGCACGCGGCCGGCCCGGTGCGCGGGCCGGCCGGTACGGCAGGAGGCCCCGGGGCGGTGGACGTCCCGGGGCGGTGGTGCGGAAACGGGTCCGTCAGCCGGCGTCCTTGACCTCGGCGGGCGTCGGAGCCGTACCCCCGAGGTGCGCGGGCATCCACCAGGTGTCGCTCGCGTCCTTCGGGCGGACCGGATAGGCGCGCTGGGCGGCCTCCAGCAGCTCCTGGACGCGCTCGCGGAGCCGTCGGGTGATAGCCCCCGCGTACTGGTCGGCAGGGGCCTCGACGGCCTCTCCGACGCGGATCGTCACGGGGATGTGGCTCCGCTTGAAGTTCCGGGGCCGGCCCTTGGTCCAGAGCCGCTGGGTCCCCCACAGCGCCATCGGGACCAGCGGGACGCCGGCTTCCTGCGCCAAGCGCGCGGCACCCGTCTTGAACCCCTTCAGGGTGAAGGACTGGGAGATGGTCGCCTCGGGGAAGACGCCGACGATCTCTCCGGCCCGCAGGGACTCGAGGGCGTGCCGGTAGGCGTGCTCGCCCTGGGAGCGGTCCACCGGGATGTGCTTCATGCCGCGCATGAGCGGTCCCGAGACCTTGTGGCGGAAGACCGAGTCCTTCGCCATGAAGCGCACCAGCCGCTTCTGCGGCAGCGCGGCGAGGCCCGTGAAGATGAAGTCCAGATAGCTGATGTGGTTGCTCACGAGGACGGCGCCGCCGGTCCGCGGGATGTGTTCCGAACCCTGAACGTCGATCTTCAGGTCCAGCGCCTTGAACATGGTCAGCGCGGCGCCGATGACCGGTCGATAGACGAGTTCTGCCATCGGAGAGGAACCCCTTCTTCTGGTGCCTGGGGAGGGCTCTCCCGGCGAAGTTACGCGGCCGTAGGTTTTCGGCTTTGGGCAGATCGTGCCCCATGTGGGGCCGTGTGACCAGTCCAGACGGCTTCGTAGGGAGAGATTCTCGTCACTCGCGGTCTCCGTGGCGAGAACCGAGCGCTGTCGTGGGAAGGTGGAACGGGGCAGTCGTGCGGTGGAGGGAGCGAAGGATGACCGGGGTCCTGGGGGCGCAGGAGATCGGCGTCGAGCTGGGGGAGAGGGCCACCCTGGTCCAGTTCTCGACCGCCTTCTGCCAGCCCTGCCGGGCCACCCGGCGCACCCTCGCCGAAGTCGCCGCGATGGTGCCGGGCGTGGGACACGTGGAGATCGACGCGGAGGAGCGACTCGACCTCGTGCGTCGGCTCGGCATCGTCCGCACCCCCACCGTCCTCGTCCTCGACGCGGCGGGACGCGTCGTCCGCAGGGCCTCCGGGCAGCCCCGCAAGGCGGACGTCATCGCCGCCCTGGGGCGGGCGGTCTGACGCCGTGACACTTCTCCCACATCCCGGTACGCACTTGACTGCGCAGGCCACCGATCGTCACCCTGACGGAGTGCCCCCTGAACTCCTTCTCTACGGCCGGGTCCACGTGGACCTGGCCCGCAACGCGAGCGCGCGCTGTCCGGGTGTCTGATCACCCCGGGACCCCTCTCATGCCGCCCTCGCAGAAGGACAACTCCATGACGGTTACGCCAGAGCTCCGCACCGTTCCCGCGATCGGTGCACCCCGCCAGGCCTCTCCCGACCTGCTCCGCTCCGTCTTCCGCCGGCACGCGGCCGGTGTCGCGGTCATCACCGCGCACGGTGAGCGGCCGGTCGGTTTCACCGCCACCTCGCTCAACTCCGTCGCCGCCGACCCTCCGATGGTCTCCTTCGGTGTGGGAACGGGTTCCTCCAGTTGGCCCGTGATCGCCGAGGCCGAGCACATCGGCGTGCACATACTCGGCGAGCACCAGCAGGAGCTCGCGGGAACCTTCGCGCGCAGCGGTGCCGACCGCTTCGGGGAGGGGACCCGCTGGAGCGTCGGCCCCGAGGGCGTGCCCGTGCTCGACGGAGTCCTGGCCTGGTTGGTCTGCCGGGTGGAGGCGCGGGTGCCGGCGGGGGACCACCGGATCGTGATCGCGCGGGCGGTCGCCGGCGATCCGGACGGGGCGGGCCGACCGCTGCTGTACCACCACGGTCGCTTCAACGCGCTGCGCGACTGAGAGTTCCCGTGCGCACGGTTCTCCGCGCGTTGGCAAGGTCACATGTCTGAGCGCTTGCTCAGTGGTAACGAACTGGGTGTACTGGCGAGTAATATTTCGGACGGGGCGTCTGGCGCCCCGACCGGAAACCCGCCCTTCAGGCGCCTATGCTGCGAGCAACAAGGCAGCCCGTTATGACCGATGCAGTAGGAGAGCCGGCGTGAGCTTGAGGATCGTTGTCTGTGTGAAGTACGTGCCCGACGCCACGGGCGATCGGCACTTCGCCGATGACCTGACCGTGGACCGCGACGACGTCGACGGCCTGCTGTCGGAGCTCGACGAGTACGCGGTCGAGCAGGCCCTGCAGATCGCCGAGGAGGCCGACGACGCCGAGGTCACCGTGCTCACGGTCGGTCCCGAGGACGCCAAGGACGCGCTGCGCAAGGCGCTGTCCATGGGTGCCGACAAGGCCGTCCACGTCGAGGACGACGACCTGCACGGCACCGACGTCATGGGCACCTCGCTCGTGCTGGCCAAGGCGATCGAGAAGGTCGGCTACGACGTCGTCATCGCCGGCATGGCCTCCACGGACGGCACCATGGGCGTGCTCCCGGCGATCCTCGCCGAGCGGCTGGGCGTTCCGCAGGTCACCCTGCTCTCCGAGGTCAAGATCGAGGGTGGCCCCAACGGCACGGTCACCGGCCGTCGCGACGGTGACACCGCCTCCGAGCAGCTGGAGGCCTCCCTCCCGGCCGTCGTGTCCGTGACGGACCAGTCGGGCGAGGCCCGCTACCCCTCCTTCAAGGGCATCATGGCCGCCAAGAAGAAGCCGGTGGAGTCCCTGGACCTCTCCGACCTCGACATCGAGGCCGACGAGGTCGGCCTGGAGGGCGCCTGGACCGCGGTCGACTCCGCCGCCGAGCGCCCCGCGCGCACCGCGGGCACGATCGTCAAGGACGAGGGCGAGGGCGGCAAGCAGCTGGCCGAGTTCCTCGCGAGCCAGAAGTTCATCTAGTTGCCGGGGGTCCGGGGTTCGCCCCCGGGCCGGCACGGCACCTAAGGCTCGCGCGAGCCCACCAGACCGCCTTTCCTTCCGTTCGCAGGAGATTGAAGTCCCATGGCTGAGATTCTCGTCTACGTCGACCACGTCGGCGGAGCCGTCCGCAAGCCCACCCTGGAGCTGTTGACCCTCGCCCGCCGTCTGGGCGACCCGGTTGCCCTCGCCGTCGGTGAGGGTGCTGCCGACACCGCTGCGGCCCTGGCCGAGCACGGTGCGGTGAAGGTCCTCACCGTCGACGCCCCCGAGTTCGCCGAGTACCTCGTCGTCCCGAAGGTCGAGGCCCTCCAGGCCGCGTACGAGTCCGTGTCCCCGGCCGCCGTGCTCGTCCCGTCCTCCGCCGAGGGCAAGGAGGTCGCCGCCCGCCTCGCGGTCCGCATCGGCTCCGGCATCATCACCGACGCCGTCGACCTGGAGGCCGGTGACGAGGGCCCGGTGGCGACCCAGTCGGCGTTCGCCGCCTCCTTCACCACCAAGTCCCGCGTCTCCAAGGGCACCCCGGTCATCACGGTCAAGCCGAACTCGGCGCCCGTCGAGGCCGCGCCGGCCGCCGGTGCGGTCGAGGCGCTCGCCGTCTCCTTCTCGGACGGGGCCCGCGGCACCAAGGTCACTTCCCGCACCCCGCGGGAGTCGACCGGTCGTCCGGAGCTGACCGAGGCCGCGATCGTGGTCTCCGGCGGTCGCGGGGTCAACGGCGCCGAGAACTTCGCGGTCATCGAGGCGCTCGCCGACTCGCTCGGCGCCGCGGTGGGTGCCTCCCGTGCCGCGGTCGACGCCGGTTGGTACCCGCACTCCAGCCAGGTCGGCCAGACCGGCAAGTCGGTCTCGCCCCAGCTGTACATCGCCTCCGGGATCTCCGGTGCGATCCAGCACCGCGCGGGCATGCAGACCTCGAAGACCATCGTCGCGATCAACAAGGACGCCGAGGCCCCGATCTTCGACCTCGTCGACTACGGCGTCGTGGGCGACCTCTTCGACGTGGTCCCGCAGCTGACCGAGGAGGTCAAGACCCGCAAGGGCTGACCTGCGGTTCTGTTGGGCCCGGGGGCGGCCCGGGGGGGCCGCGGCCGGGGGGCCCCCGGG
>NZ_JBHYMK010000130.1:0-4457 GCF_042743065.1 Streptomyces sp. NPDC058872 | reverse complement strand
CGATCCCGCCCGCGACCGCTCCGTCCCAGCTCGGAGCCCGGATGGGGCCCCTTTCGGTCAGCCGACCGCCTTGGCCGCGGCCCGGCCCGCCGCACGGCCCGAGAAGATGCAGCCGCCGAGGAAGGTGCCTTCCAGCGAGCGGTAGCCGTGGACGCCGCCGCCGCCGAAGCCGGCCGCCTCTCCGGCCGCGTACACGCCGTCCAGGGGCTCGCCGCGCTCCGTGAGGACGCGGGAGTCGAGGTCGGTCTCCAGGCCGCCGAGGGACTTGCGGGTCAGGATGTTGAGGCGCACCGCGATGAGCGGGCCGGCCCCGGGGTCGAGGATGCGGTGCGGGGAGGCAGTGCGGATGAGTTTGTCGCCCAGGTACCTGCGGGCCCCGCGGATCGCGGTGACCTGGAGGTCCTTGCTGAAGGGATTGGCGATCTCGCGGTCGCGCGCGGTGATCTCGCGGCGCAGGGCCGCCTCGTCGATCAGCGGTTCGCCGGTGAGCGCGTTCATGCCGCGGACGAGGGCCGGGAGGTCGTCCTCGACGACGAAGTCGACGCCGTGTTCCATGAAGGCCCGCACCGGGGCCGGCACATCGGCTCGGGCACGACCGAGGACGCCACGGACGGACTTGCCGGTGAGGTCCGGGTTCTGCTCGGAGCCGGAGAGGGCGAACTCCTTGCCGATGATCCGCTGGTCGAGGACGAACCAGGTGTGGTCGTGGCCGGTGCGCATGATGTGTTCGAGGGTGCCCAGGGTGTCGAATCCCGGGAAGAGCGGTACGGGGAGCCTCTTGCCGGTGGCGTCGAACCAGAGGGAGGACGGGCCGGGCAGGATGCGGATGCCGTGCCGGGCCCAGAGGGGGTTCCAGTTCTCGATGCCCTCCGTGTAGTGCCACATCCGGTCGCGGTTGATGTGGTGGGCGCCCGCCTTCTCGGCGATGCCGAGCATCAGGCCGTCGACGTGGGCCGGGACCCCCGAGAGCATGGTGGCGGGCGGGGTGCCGAGCCGGGCGGGCCACTGGGCGCGGACGAGGTCGTGGTTGCCGCCGATGCCCCCGGAGGTGACGATCACGGCCTGGGCGCGCAGGTCGAAGGTGCCGACGGCCTCGCGCCCCGACGCGGTGCCCCGGGCGGCGTCGGAGGGTTCCAGCACTTCGCCCGAGACCGTGTCGACCGCTCCGGCCGTACGGCCGAGCGCCGTGACGCGGTGGCGGAAGCGGAGGTCCACCAGGCCACGGGCGGCCCCTTCGCGCACCTTGCGTTCGAACGGGGCGACGAGACCGGGGCCGGTCCCCCAGGTGATGTGGAAACGGGGCACGGAGTTGCCGTGGCCGTTCGCGTCGTAGCCGCCGCGCTCGGCCCAACCGACGACGGGGAAGAAGCGCACTCCGCGCGAGTGGAGCCAGGCGCGCTTCTCCCCCGCCGCGAAGTCGACGTACGCCTCGGCCCACTTCCTCGGCCAGTGGTCCTCCTCGCGGTCGAACCCCGCGGTGCCGAACCAGTCCTGGAGCGCCAGGTCGTGGCTGTCCTTGACCCGCATCCTGCGCTGTTCGGGCGAGTCGACGAGGAACAGACCGCCGAAGGACCAGTGCGCCTGGCCGCCGAGGGACTGCTCGGGTTCCTGGTCGAGAAGGATCACGGTGCGACCGGCGTCGACCAGCTCGGCGGTGGCGACGAGACCCGCCAGGCCCGCTCCGATCACGATCACGTCAGCGTCGTAGGACATGGACCGCATCTTGGATACACGGATGTATCGAGTCAACCGTCCGCACCCTTTCCGATTTTTAATGCTGGGCATTAATATGAACGCATGGCAAGGACGTCAGGCCCCGAGACCCGGGAGAAGCTGATCCGCGCGGCGGAGGAGCTCTTCGCCGCACACGGCGTCGACGGAGCCCAGTTGCGTGACGTCGTGGCGCTGGCCGGACAGGCCAACCCCTCCGCGGTGCAGTACCACTTCGGCTCGCGCGCCGGACTGCTCGACGCGGTGATGGCCGGCCGCCAGGCCCGCACCGAGCAGGTGCTCGCCCCCCTCCTCCCGCGCACCGGCGGCGAGCTGGAGGAGTTGGTCGGCGCCCTGGTCACGGCCGAGGCCAGCGAACTGCGCACCGACCGGGGGCGGCGCTGTCTGCGGATCTCCGCGCAACTCAGCCACGAGAGCGGCATCCGCACCCGCACCCCCCACCCCACGCTCGCCGGCACCGCGTACTGGCACCTGATCGAACGGATCGCCGACCACCTGGCCGAAGGCGGGCTCCCCGAACCGCTCCTCCTGGAGCGACTGGACCTGGCGCTGACCGTGGTGGGCGCGGCCATGGCGGACCGGGCCCGGCAGTACCTCGACGGCGTCGAGCCGATCGTCGACGAAGGGCTCTTCCTCGCCGACCTCGTCGGAACCACCACCGCGCTCCTCCGCGCCGCACGCCCCCGGGCCTCTTGAGGGGACCGGAGGGCCGCACGCTCCGGAGGGCCTCGCGGGCCTCCCCCGTCCCGCGAACCCCGCACACCTCGAAGGGAACCCCCTTGAACGACCTCACCGGCAAGACCGTGCTCATCACCGGCGGCGCCCGCGGCCTGGGCGCCGAGGCGGCCCGGCAAGCCGTGGCAGCCGGAGCGAACGTCCTGGTCACCGACCTCCTCGACGAGGAGGGCGAGGCGACCGCCGACGCGCTCGGGGAACGGGCGCGCTTCCTCCACCACGACGTGACCTCCGAGGAGGAGTGGGCGGCGGCCGTCGCCTTCGCGGTGGCGGAGTTCGGCGGCCTGCACGGACTGGTGAACAACGCCGGGATCTCCACCGGCGCCTTCCTGGAGGGCGAGTCGGTCGCACGCTTCCGCAAGGTCCTCGACGTCAACCTGACCGGGGTCTTCATCGGCATGAAGGCCGCGGTCCCCGCGATGAAGGAGGCGGGCGGCGGCTCGATCGTCAACGTCTCCTCGGCCGCGGGCCTGATGGGCCTGGCGCTCACCGCCGGTTACGGTGCGTCGAAGTGGGGCGTGCGCGGTCTGACGAAGATCGGCGCGGTGGAGCTCGGCACGGCGAAGATCCGCGTGAACTCCGTCCACCCCGGCATGACGTACACCCCGATGACCGCCGCCGTCGGCATCGAGCGCGGCGAAGGCAAGTACCCGAACACGCCGATGGGCCGGGTCGGCGAGGCCGACGAGATCGCCGGCGCGGTCGTCTTCCTGCTCTCGGACGCCGCTGCGTACGTGACGGGTGCGGAACTCGCCGTGGACGGCGGCTGGACGGCCGGCCCGACCGTGAAGTACGTCATGGGGCAGTGAATCCGGTGTTCTCATGGAGACATGAACCCTGCTGATGAGTTGCTCGACGTCGTCGACGAGGACGACCGGGTGGTCGGTCGGGCCCCGCGCGGCGAGGTGTACGCACGGGGCCTGATCCACCGGTGCGTCTTCGTCCGGGTGCGGGACGCCCGGGGTCGGCTCTTCGTCCACCGGAGGACGCCGACGAAACTGCTCTTCCCCTCCCTGTACGACATGTTCGTCGGCGGGGTGGTCGGCGCGGGCGAGTCCTACGACGCGGCGGCGCTGCGGGAGGCCGAGGAGGAGCTCGGGGTGTCCGGACTGCCCCGCCCCGAACCGGTCCTGCGGTTCCTGTACGACTCCGGGGGCACGGCCGGGAAGTGGTGGTCGGCGGTCTACGAGGTCCGCTGCGAGCTGCCGGTCCAGCCGCAAGTGGAAGAGGTTGCCTGGCACGGCTTCCTGACGGAGGCGGAGCTGGCGGAACGGCTGCCCGGGGCGGAGGGCGCCTGGGAGTGGGTGCCGGACGGCCTCGCCGCGCACGCGATGATGCCCCCGCTCGGTGCGTGAAGCGGGCTCGGCTCCCCCGGGAGGGCCGGAAGCCTCCGGGGGCCGGGTTCGGAAGGACGCGGCGGGGTCGGCCCACCGGGCGGGGCCCCTGGTTCCGTGCGGGCGGGGCGCTCGATCGGCGGCTAGGGTGCACGGGTGAGCGATTTCGTGCAGAGCCTGCGCCTGTGGTTCGCGCCGCAGAAGATCCGGGACGAGGGCGAGACCCCCGACTACCGCTTCTCCCTCGCCAACGAGCGGACCTTCCTGGCCTGGCTCCGCACCGCCCTCGCGCTGGTCGGTGGCGGTTTCGCCGTCGACCAGTTCCTGCCGGACCTGCGTTGGGGCGTACGGGTCGGGCTGGCGCTCGCGCTGCTCGCCGCCGGCGTGCTGTGCTCCCTGCGGGCGGTCAACCACTGGGTGCGCTGCGAGCGGGCGATGCGACGCGGCGAAGACCTGCCGTCCTCCCGGTTCCCCGCGGTCCTCAGCCTCGCGGTGGCCGCGGTGGCGCTCGCCATGGTGCTCCTCGTCGTCTTCGGCCGGGCCGGACGGTGAGCGTGGCGGACGGGTCCCGCGATCCCGGTCTCCAGCCGGAGCGGACCAGGCTCGCCTGGCGGCGGACGACCCTGTCGTGCACGGTGGTCGCCGTGCTCGCCGTGA
>NZ_JBHYMK010000129.1:0-4542 GCF_042743065.1 Streptomyces sp. NPDC058872 | reverse complement strand
TGTTCGAGGTCGGGTGTGTTTTCGGGTGAGGTGACGACGGCGTTGCGGGTGAGCAGGACCAGTCGGGAGTCGGCGAACCGCTCCTCCGCCAGCCATTCCTGCACCAGCCCCAACGCCCAATGCAGCGAGGTCCGTTCACCGGGCGGGCAAGGAGCTACCACGACCTCGGAAGCCGACAGACCGTCGAGGCCCTCACCGGCGGACAGCCAAACCGGGTCCGGCCCCTCCGCCTGCGCGGCCTCGACGGGCACCCACTCCACGCGGAACAGCGCGTCGCGCAGGGTCGCCGCGGCTGCGGCCTCCGCCGCTCGGCCGGACGGCGGCCGCAGCGCGAGTGAGTCGACGGTCAGGACCGGACTGCCCAGGGCGTCCGCCGCGTCGAGCCGTACCTCCTCCTGACCGGTCACGGTCAGCCGCACCCGCAGTACGGTCGCGCCCGTGGCGTGCAGGCGTACGCCCCGCCAGGAAAACGGCATCAGCGCCGGCGCGCCGTCCTCGGCCAGGCTGCTGAGGCCGACCGTCTGCAGCGCCGCGTCGAACAGGGCGGGGTGCAGCTCGAAGTCCGCCGCGTCCTCGGCCAGGTCCGCCGGCAGGGCGACCTCGGCGAACACCTCGTCACCCCGCCGCCACGCCGCTCGTAGGCCCTGGAACTCAGGGCCGTACTCGAAGCCGCTCTCCCGGAACCGCTCGTAGCGGCCCTCGATGTCCAGCGGCTCGGCCCCGGCCGGCGGCCAGGCCCCGCTGAGGTCCTGCCCGGCGTCGGCGCGGTCCGGGCTCAGGGTGCCGCTCGCGTGGCGCGTCCACGGCAAGCCTTCATGCCCCGTGTCCTCGTCGGGCCGCGCGTGCACGGTCAGCGTGCGCCGGCCCGACGCGTCGGCGGCGCCGACCCGCACCCGGAGTCGTAGCCCACCGTCCTCGGGCAGCACCAGCGGTGCCTCAAGGGTCAGTTCCTCCAGCAGCGGGCAACCGGCCCTGTCCCCGGCCCGTACGGCCAGCTCGGCCAGCGCGGTGCCGGGCAGCAGGGCCGCGCCCTCGACCCGGTGACCGCGGATCCACGGCTGGGCGGCGAGCGAGACCCGGCTGGTGAACAGCAGCTCGTCGCCGTCCGCGCTCTCCAGTACTGCACCCAGCAGCGGATGGTTCACCGACTCCAGGCCGAGCGAGCGTACGTCCCCGGCCGCACCGGAGGGGGCCTTCGGCCAGTAGCGCTGCCGCTGGAAGGGGTAGGTCGGCAGATCCACCCGCCGGGCACCGCTGCCGGCGAACAGGGCCGCCCAGTCGACGCGGGCGCCGCGGGCGAACACCGTCGCCACCGCCTCCACCACCGAATCCGGCTCGGCGCGGTCGCGGCGCAGCGCGGCGGCGAACGCCACGGCGTCGCCGGGCAGGCAGTCCTGGCCCATGCCGGAGAGCACCCCGCCGGGGCCGAGTTCCAGGCAGCTGCCGACGCCCAGTTCGCCCAGCGTCCGCACGCCGTCGGCGAACCGCACGACCTGCCGCACATGGCGCACCCAGTAGTCCGGGTCGGTCAGCTCCTCGGCGGTGGCCGTACGGCCGGTCACATCGGAGACGACCGGGATCAGCGGATCGCTGTACCGCAGCGAGCGCGCGACGGCCCGGAAGTCGTCGAGCATGGCGTCCATGCGGGGCGAGTGGAAGGCATGACTGACGTTGAGCCGCTTGGTGCGTCGGCCGCGCTCGGCGAGTTCGGCGGCCACCGCGAGCACCGTCTCCTCGTCGCCCGACACGACGACGGACCGCGGCCCGTTGACGGCGGCGACAGACACCCGTTCCGTGCGTCCGGCCAGCACCTCCATGACCTCGTCCTCGGTGGCGCGTACGGACACCATCGCCCCGCCCACCGGCAGCTCCTGCATCAGCCGGCCGCGGGCGGCCACCAGCGCGCAGGCGTCCGGCAGGCTCAGTACCCCCGCGGCATGGGCCGCCGCCAGCTCGCCGACGGAGTGGCCCAGCAGCGCGGCGGGACGCAGGCCCCATGCCTCTACCAGCCGGAACAGCGCTACCTCGAGGGCGAACAGCCCTGCCTGGGTGTACTGCGTCTGGTCCAGGAGCTTCGCCTCGGCCGTGCCCGGCTCGGCGAACACCACTTCACGCAGCGGACGGTCCAGGTGCGGGTCCAGGGCGGCGCAGACCTCGTCGAAGGCGGCGGCGAACACCGGGTAGGCGGCCTGGAGTTCACGTCCCATGCCCGGGTACTGGCTGCCCTGCCCGGTGAAGAGGAACGCCGTCCGGGCGGCACGGTGACCCGCGCCCGTCACCAGCCCCGGAGCCGCGTCCCTGCCCTCGGCGAGCGCCGTCAGCGCCGCGTCGAGCCCGCCGGGAGCGTTGTTGTACAGCGCCGCGCGGTGCTCGAAGACCGAACGCCCCGTGGCCAGCGAGAAGCCGACATCGGCGGGATCCGTGTGGACGAACTTCCTCAGGTGTGCGGCCTGTTCGCGCAACGCATCCGCCGACCGGGCGGACAGCACCCACGGCACGACCGGCATCCCGGGCCCGCGCTCTGGCAGGTCCTGGGCGGACTCGTCCTCCGGGGCCTCTTCCAGGACGGCGTGCGTGTTCGTGCCGCTCACACCGAAGGACGACACGGCCGCACGGCGCGGCCGGTCGGCGGCCGGCCAGGGCTGCTCCTCGGTCAGCAGCGAGACGGCTCCGGAGTCCCAGTCGACGTGGGTGGAGGGGGTGTCGACGTGGAGGGTGCGGGGGAGGAGGCCGTGGCGCATGGCCATGACCATCTTGATGACGCCGCCGACGCCGGCGGCGGCCTGGGTGTGGCCGATGTTGGACTTCAACGAGCCGAGCCAAAGCGGCTGTTCGGGGCTGTGGTCCTGGCCGTAGGTGGCCAGGAGGGCCTGGGCCTCGATGGGGTCGCCGAGGGTGGTGCCGGTGCCGTGGGCCTCGACCACGTCTACGTCCGCAGCGGTCAGCCCGGCGGCGACCAGCGCGTCCCGGATCACCCGCTCCTGGGCGGGACCGTTGGGGGCGGTGAGGCCGTTGCTGGCGCCGTCCTGGTTGGCCGCCGTGGAGCGGACCACCGCGAGCACCGGGTGACCGTTGCGGCGCGCGTCCGACAGCCGCTCCAGCAGCAGCAGACCCGCGCCCTCCGACAGGCTGGTCCCGTCGGCGCTGTCCGCGAACGTCTTGCAGCGTCCGTCCGGGGCCAGTCCGTGCCCCTGCCCCCGGCTGAACTCGTCGAACAGCGTCGGCGTCGACATCACCGCCACGCCCCCGGCGAGCGCCAGCGAGCACTCGCCGTTGCGCAGCGACTGCACCGCCAGATGCAGCGCGATCAGCGAGGACGAGCAGGCGGTGTCGACCGTCACCGCGGGCCCCTCCAGGCCGAGCGTGTAGGCCACCCGGCCGGAGGCGACGCTGCCCGCGCTGCCGTTGTAGACATAGCCCTCGACGGCGTCCGGCGACGCGTCGACCAGCGTGCCGTAGTCGTGGTACATGACGCCGGCGAAGACGCCCGTACGGCTGCCCCGCAGGGTCCGCGGGTCGATGCCGGCCCGTTCCACGGCCTCCCAGGAGGTCTCCAGGAGCAGGCGCTGCTGGGGGTCCATGGCGAGGGCCTCGCGGGGAGAGATGCCGAAGAACGCCGGGTCGAAGTCGGCGGCGTCGTACAGGAATCCGCCGTGGTCGTAGAGCCCGTCCAGCTCCCAGCCGCGATCGGTCGGGAACTTGGACACCGCGTCCTCGCCTGCGGCCACCAGCCGCCACAGGTCCTCCGGCGTGCGTACGCCGCCCGGGTAGCGGCAGCTCATCGCGACGATCGCGATCGGCTCCCGGCCGCGCTCGGCGAGCTCCCGGTTGTGCTGCCGCAGCCGCTCGGTCTCCTTCAGGGACGCCCGCAGGGCGGCGACGACCTTGTCGTTGGGGTTGCTCATGAGGTCACTCACGCTCCGCGTCGGATCCGGCGCTGTCGCCGTCGAAAGCAAGGTTGATGAGGAGGTCGACGTCCATCTCGTCGATGGCGTCGATGGCGTCGGTCTCGTGGCCGGAGTCCGGCGCGACCGCAGGAGCCGGTGTGGTCTGCGCGGTCTCCTGCGGGAACAGCTTCCGCTCCACGAAGCGGGCGATCGCCTGCGGAGTCGGCTGGTCGAAGACCAGCGTGGCGGGCAGCCGCAGCCCGGTGGCCGTGTTGAGCCGGTTGCGCAGCTCAACCGCGGTCAGCGAGTCGAACCCGATGTCCTTGAAGGCGCGGTCCGGTTCGATCGCGGCCGTCGACGCATGGCCCAGCACGGCTGCCACCTGCGCGACGACCAGGTCCTCCAGCGCCTGCGCCCGCTGCTCTCCGGATACCCGGGCGAGCCGCTCGGCGAGCGACAGCTCCGCAGGCCGTCGCGTGCCGGCCTCCGCGGTGTGACGACGCACCCGACGCTGGGCCAGACCCCGCAGCAGCGCCGGAAGACTGTCGTCGTCGGCCCGCCGCCGCAGCGCCGCCACGTCGAGCCGGATCGGCAGCAGGTGCGGCTCGCCCGCCGCGCAGGCCGCGTCCAGCAGTCGCAGCGCCTCGTTGCTGGA
>NZ_JBHYMK010000128.1:0-4816 GCF_042743065.1 Streptomyces sp. NPDC058872 | reverse complement strand
CCCCGTCGAGCGCATGATGCGCGACGCCAAGATCACCCAGATCTACGAAGGCACCAACCAGGTCCAGCGCATCGTCATGGCCCGCAACCTCCCGTGAGCGGACGCGGGGAGGGCACCCCGCCCGGGGCGCCCTCCCCGCGCCGTCCCGTCACCGGTTCGACTCGACGGTGACCTTCTCGTCGTTCTTGATCTGCTGGACGAGCTGCTTCACCTTCGGCATGTCCCACTTGAGGGAGTTCTGCGGTGCGGTGCCCGAGATCGGGATGTTCATGGACCTGCCGTCGCCGCCGCTGATGCCCTTCATCGCGAAGAACATCTTCCCGAGGTCGTACAGCGACATGTCCTTGTCCACGATCAGGGTGTCCAGGCCGGCGCCGAGCGTCGGGTACAGCGCGAACGGGTTGAGGATCGTGCCCGGCGTCGCCGCCTGGTTGGCGAGGGCGGAGAGGAACTTCTGCTGGTTCTTCGTCCGCGCCAGGTCCGACTCGGCGAAGGCGTACCGGGTGCGGACGAAGGCCAGGGCCTGCTCGCCGTTGAGGGTCTGCGTGCCGGCCTGGAAGTCCGCGCCGGACTTCTTGTCCTTGAAGCCCTTCTCGATGTTCATCTCGACGCCGCCGAGCGCGTCCACGATGTTGGCGAAGCCGGCGAAGCCGATCTCCGCGTAGTGGTCGATGCGCAGCCCGGTGTTGTACTCGATCGTGCGGACGAGCAGTTCGGGGCCGTCCATCGCATAGGCCGCGTTCAGCTTCGAACCACCGCGGGCCGGATACGACTTGCCCGACTCGGAGCCCACGAAGTTCGGGATCGTCACCCAGGAGTCACGGGGCAGCGAGACCATCGTGTTCCCGCTGGAGCAGGCCGCGAGGATCATCATCGAGTCGGTCCGCTTGCCCTCCGCGGAGCCGGTGTGGAGCTTCTTCTTCTCCTCGGCGGTCATGCCCTCGCGGCTGTCGGAGCCGACGATCAGGTACGTCGTGCAGTCCCCCTCCTCCGGCCGCTCGATGACCTTGGAGAGGTCGACCTCGTTGCGCATCTGGGAGCTGGCCCAGGCGTAGGTGCCTATGCCCCAGACGAGGCCGCCGACCACCAGCACGATCGAGCCGATCTTGATCCGCTTGCGCCAGTCCGGCGCGGGGCGCCCCGGCCCGTGCGGGGAGTGCTGCGGGGGAGCGCCGTCCCGGCCGCCGCCCTGTGCGGCGCCGTAGACCTGTCCGGTGTTGTAGCCGGAGTCGTAGCCCTCGTTCCGCGCCTGCGTGTAGTTCGGGTTGTAGGCCCGGTCGCCGTCGTGACGCGGCGGCTGCTGCGGAACCTGCGGGCGCTGCGCGTGGCCCATCCGGCGGGGTCCCTCGGGCTGGGAGCGCGCGTTGCCGCGTCCGTGTCCGCCGTCATCGGGCCAGTCATTCATGTGGACCAGTCTGCCGGGCGCGGCTTTCGCGGCGACAGCCCGGGGAGAAGATCGGACCGGTGCTGTTGCCAAGCTGATGCAAAGGGGACCGAACGGGGACGGGGGCGGGACCCGGCATAAGGTGGAGGGCATGACAGATCAGGGCGATATTCCGGGCAAGCCCACCTCCGCCTCCCGCACCACCCTCAGCCACATCATGACCAGCCACGACACCAACCTCCTGGGCACGGTGCACGGTGGCGTGATCATGAAACTGGTGGACGACGCCGCCGGTGCCGTCGCGGGCCGGCACTCGGGCGGCCCCGCCGTGACCGCCTCCATGGACGAGATGGTCTTCCTGGAGCCGGTCCGGGTCGGCGACCTGGTGCATGTGAAGGCCCAGGTCAACTGGACCGGACGGTCCTCGATGGAGGTCGGCGTGCGGGTCATGGCCGAGCGCTGGAACGAGTCCACGCCCGCCACCCAGGTCGGCTCCGCGTACCTCGTCTTCGCGGCCGTCGACGCGGAGGGCAAGCCCCGCCGGGTCCCCGAGGTCATTCCGGAGACCGAGCGGGACAAGCGCCGCAACCAGGAGGCCCAGATCCGCCGCACCCACCGCCTGGCCCGACGGCAGGCGATCAAGGAGCTGCGCGAGCGCCGGGCGGCCGAGGGCTACGAGGACTGAGGGCCGCGCCGGGACGGGGCGAATCGTTCCGCCTCCTCCTTCGTCGCGGGCACGCCACCCGGGGGACCACCGTGCTCACGGACACACCACCTGGTCCCCGGTCACGGCCTCGAAGGGCTTCCTCGGCTCCTCGGCCCGCACCGCCGTCACCCCCTTGAAGTCGCTCCCCACCGTCACCCGGAGCGTCCCGCCCCGTCCGGCCACCGCCCGCATCTCCGCCCCCGGCAGCGCCGCCGCCAAGGACTTCGCCGAGCGGTCCCAGCGCGGGTCGTACTCCACCACGGTCCGCCCGTGCTCCTGGGCGGCCCCGGTCATCGGGGTGCGGGTGGTGTCGAAGCCGGTCGCGCGCAAGGCGTCGTCCACCTTGCGGCCCAGCCCGTCCGTGCGGGTCCCGTTGTAGACCTGCACGCGGATCGTGCGCGGGGCCACGTCGACGACGACCGCCTTCGGCGCCTTGGCGGAGCTCGTGGCCTTCGGCGCGGCCGGGGCCAACGGCCGGTCCTCCCGCAGCGCCTGGAAGAGCTTCTGGGCCTTGGCGGCGTCCCACTTCACGGTGGACCCGATGCCCTTCACCGGGAAGCTCATGTCGCCGATCGGCACCGACACGAACTCCGAGGAGGCCGGGGTGAAGCCGTGCATGGCCTTGGCGAGGGCCAGCATCTGGTCCGTGCCGAAGTCCTCGTCGGCCCGCACGGAGCTCAGCATGGTCGTGGCCACCTCGCGGAACCGCACCGGGTTGAGCAGCACCCCGCCGCTCGTGGTCCGCTCGATCAGCGCCGCCAGGAACCGCTGCTGCCGCTGCATCCGGCCGATGTCGGCGGCCCCGTCGATGTGCCGGGAGCGCACGTACTGCAGGGCCTGGCCGCCGTTGAGCTCATGGGTGCCGGGAGCCAGGTCGAGTCCCGTGTACGCGTCCTTCAGCGGACGGGTCGTGCAGATCTGCACCCCGCCGATCGCGTCCACGGTCCGCATGAAGCTGGTGAAGTCGACCTCCAGGTAGTGGTCGATCTTCACTCCGGTCATCGACTCCACGGTCCGCACGGTCAGCCCGGGCCCGCCCTCCGCGTAGGCCGCGTTCAGCTTGACCGGATGGGCCCGGTGCGCCTTGCCGCTGATCAGGTCCGTGTGCTCGGGCATCTCCGCGTACGAGTCGCGGGGCAGGCTGACCACGCTCGCCCGTTCCCGGTCCTCCGAGATGTGCACGAGCATGACGGTGTCGGTGCAGTGGCACGGCGCGCCGCCGAGCCGGTACTTCTCCTTCTCCTCGGGGGTGATCCGCTCCCGCCCGTCGGTGCCGACGACCAGCACGTTCATCCCGTGCCCGGCCTGGGGCCGGTTCTTCATGTCCTTGAAGGGGTCGACCCGGGTGATCCCGGTGTCAAGCCCGGACACCACCGCGTGTCCGATCCCGCCCGCCGCGAGGACCGACACGGAGAGCGCCGTCGCCACCCGCATCCCCCACCGGGGGCGCCTCCGCCGCCGGTGGACCGGAGCGCGACGCGGGGCGGGCCGGGGCCGGGAGCTGCGGGGCGGTGTGGGCACGGACGGACACCTCCGCGGGTGTGACGAGGGAACCGTGAGCACCGTAGGCCCATACGATCAGCGCAAGGGACCACCACCCGCTCGGCGCGCACCCGTGTCCCCCATTCGCGGTAACGTGGCTCGCGCTACTGCCGTCTTTCCGGGGAGCGACCCCCGAACCCCCCGAGGAACCATGCTGCCCCCCGTCTCCGTGATCATGCCGGTCCTCAATGAGGAGCGGCACCTGCGCAACTCGGTCCGCCACATCCTGGAGCAGGAGTACGACGGCGAGATGGAGGTGGTGATCGCCCTCGGCCCGTCCACGGACCGCACCGATGAGATCGCCGCCGAGCTCGTGCGCGAGGACCCCCGCGTCCACACCGTGCCGAACCCGACCGGCCGTACCCCCGCCGCGCTCAACGCGGCGATCCAGGCGTCCCGTCACCCGATCGTGGTGCGCGTCGACGGCCACGGCATGCTCTCCCCGAACTACATCGCCACCGCCGTCCGCCTCCTGGAGGAGACCGGTGCGCAGAACGTCGGCGGCATCATGCACGCCGAGGGCGAGAACGCCTGGGAGGACGCGGTCGCGGCCGCGATGACCTCGAAGATCGGCGTCGGCAACGCGGCCTTCCACACCGGCGGCGAGGCCGGCCCGGCCGAGACGGTCTACCTGGGCGTCTTCCGCCGCGAGGCGCTCGAACGGCAGGGCGGGTACAACGTGGAGTTCATCCGCGCCCAGGACTGGGAGCTGAACTTCCGCATCCGCGAGGCCGGCGGTCTGATCTGGTTCTCGCCGGAGCTCCGCGTCCAGTACCGTCCGCGGCCCTCCGTGAAGGCCCTCGCCAAGCAGTACAAGGACTACGGTCGCTGGCGCCACGTCGTCGCCCGCTACCACCAGGGCTCCATCAACCTCCGCTACCTCGCCCCGCCGACCGCCGTCTGTGCGATCGCCGCGGGTCTGGTCGTGGGGGCCGTCCTGACCCCGCTCGGCTTCGTGGTTCCGGCCGGCTATCTCGCCGCGATCACCGCCGGCTCGGTCCCGGCCGGCAAGGGCCTCCCCCTCAAGGCCCGCCTGCAGATCCCGGTGGCCCTCGCCACCATGCACATGTCCTGGGGCTTCGGCTTCCTCACCAGCCCCCGCTCCCTCGCGAAGAAGGTCATCGCCAGCCGCCGTCCGGCGGTGAAGGCGGGCGAGACCGAGACGGTCTGACGACCTCCGTTCC
>NZ_JBHYMK010000127.1:0-4930 GCF_042743065.1 Streptomyces sp. NPDC058872 | reverse complement strand
CTCGCGCACCGGGCCCGGCCCTCCTGATTGGAGCGGGCGACGGGAATCGAACCCGCGTAGCTAGTTTGGAAGACTAGGGCTCTACCATTGAGCTACGCCCGCACAACACCGTCCCGCGGATCACGAGGACCGCGGAACGAAGAGCATCGTAGCCGGTCCGGGGCCCTTCGTGCACACCCCGAAAACGAGGGGCGCCATACAGTCCCCGTCCATGTACCCTACGTGTCGCACCGACGGGGTGTGGCGCAGCTTGGCAGCGCGTCCGCTTTGGGAGCGGAAGGCCGTGGGTTCAAATCCCGCCACCCCGACCATGATGATCACGCGTTCACCTCGGGCGTTCTTGATCACGTTGTGGCCCCCCTGCCGCTTGCGGTTACTATGCAAGCTGCGTGCCCGTGTGTCTTTCTGACCGGGCCGATCGGCCGGAACCGCTTCGCGCGGCGACGCCGGAATCCAGGAATCAGCCACAAGGAGACCTAACCGTGAAGAGCGCCGTGGAGACCCTGAACCCGACCCGGGTTCGGCTCACTGTCGAGGTGCCCTTCGAGGAGCTCAAGGACAGCCTCGACGCGGCGTACAAGAAGATCAACCAGCAGGTCACGGTCAAGGGCTTCCGCAAGGGCAAGATCCCGGCTCGCGTGATCGACCAGCGGTTCGGCCGCGGCGCCGTGCTGGAAGAGGCCGTCAACGACGCGCTCCCGAAGTTCTACACCGAGGCCGTCAACGAGGCCGAGGTCAACCCGCTCGGCCAGCCCGAGGTCGACATCACCGAGCTGAAGGACGGCGAACTGCTGGCCTTCACCGCCGAGGTCGACATCCGCCCGGCCCTCGAGATCCCGGACTACTCCGGCATCGAGGTCACCGTCGACGCGGTCGAGGTCACCGACGAGGACGTCGAGAAGTCCGTGGAGCAGCTCCGCGAGCGCTTCGCCTCGACCTCCCCGGTCGAGCGCGCCGCCGCCGAGGGCGACGTCGTCACCATCGACCTGGAGGCCAAGGTCGACGGCGAGGTCCTGCCCGACGGAGTCGCCAAGGACGTCTCGTACACCATCGGCTCCGGCGAGCTGCTCGACGGCATCGACGAGGCCGTCAAGGGCCTGGAGGCCGGTGGCGAGGCCACCTTCACCTCGCAGCTGAAGGGCGGCTCCGCCGAGGGCAAGGACGCGGAGGTCACCGTCAAGGTCACCGCCGTGGCCGCCCGCGAGCTCCCCGAGCTCGACGACGAGTTCGCGCAGATGGCGTCGGAGTTCGACACCCTCGACGAGCTCAAGGCCGACAGCCGCAAGCGCCTTGAGAACATGAAGCAGTTCGACCAGGCCACCCAGGCCCAGGAGCGCGTCCTCGACGAGCTCCTCAAGCTGGTCGAGGTCCCGATGCCCGAGAAGCTCCTCGAGGACGAGATCAACACCCGCAAGCACAACCTGGAGCACCACCAGCTCGGTCAGATGGGCATCGACCTCGCGAAGTACCTGGAGATGCAGGGCAAGACCGAGGAAGAGTTCCTGGCCGAGACCAAGGAGCAGGCCGAGAAGGGCATCAAGACGCAGTTCATCCTCGATGAGCTCGTCAACAAGGAGAAGCTCGACGTCTCCCGCGAGGAGCTCACCGAGCACCTGTTCCGCCGTGCCGCTTCCTCCGGCATGAGCCCCGACCAGTTCGCCCAGGCCGTGGCCCAGGGCGGCCAGGTTCCGATGCTCGTCGGCGAGGTCGCCCGCGGCAAGGCCCTCGCGGTCGTCGTCGAGGCCGCCACGGTCAAGGACAGCAACGGCGAGGTCGTCGACCTGTCGGACGACGAGGACGAGGTCGAGACCGCCGCCGAGGCCGTCGAGGCCGTCACCGGCGAGGCCGAGGTCTCCGAGGACAAGTAAGGGACCCCCGCCCCGGCGGACCCCTGTTCCACGGGCCCGTGCGCACAGCCGTGCGCACGGGCCCGTGGACGTGTCCGGACCCGCTCACACGCCCCCAACTACCTTGCGCTCCCAGCGAACAGTTCGGGAACCGGGATGGCGTTGTCCTACCTGCGCGTTAGGGTCCATGAATACGGGGGCACTGCCCTCAGAACGAGACGCGGAGACGGCCCGGGGCCGTCGGAGACGAGCAGGTGGATACGTGACGAATCTGAAGCCTTACGCCGCGGGTGAGCCGTCCATCGGTGGCGGCCTCGGCGACCATGTCTACAACCGGCTGCTCGGCGAGCGCATCATCTTCCTCGGCCAGCAGGTCGACGACGAGATCGCCAACAAGATCACCGCCCAGATGCTCCTGCTGGCCGCCGAGCCGGAGAAGGACATCTACCTGTACATCAACAGCCCCGGCGGCTCGGTGACGGCCGGCATGGCGGTCTACGACACCATGCAGTTCATCCCGAACGACGTCGTCACCATCGGTATGGGCATGGCGGCCTCCATGGGCCAGTTCCTGCTCACCGCCGGCACCCCCGGCAAGCGCTTCGCGCTGCCGAACACCGACATCCTGATGCACCAGGGCTCCGCCGGCATCGGCGGCACCGCCTCCGACATCAAGATCCAGGCCGAGTACCTGCTGCGCACGAAGAAGCGCATGGCCGAGATCACCGCGCACCACTCCGGCCAGACCGTCGAAGCGATCATCCGTGACGGCGACCGCGACCGCTGGTTCACCGCGGAGGAGGCCAAGGAGTACGGCCTCATCGACGACATCATCACGCACGCCGCGGGTGTTCCGGGCGGCGGCGGCACGGGCGCCTGAGCGCCGGCAGCCCGCCGAAGAGCCCCAGCCCCCCGCCGAACGCCACCAGGACGGTGAACACCCAGATGCAGAACAACCTCTCCCCGAGCGGCCTCTACACCGGCGCGCCGATGGACAACCGCTACGTCGTGCCGCGTTTCGTCGAGCGCACCTCGCAGGGCGTGCGCGAGTACGACCCGTACGCGAAGCTCTTCGAGGAGCGCGTGATCTTCCTCGGCGTGCAGATCGACGACGCCTCGGCCAACGACGTCATGGCGCAGCTGCTGTGCCTGGAGTCGATGGACCCGGACCGCGACATCTCGATCTACATCAACAGCCCCGGTGGCTCCTTCACCGCGCTGACGGCGATCTACGACACCATGCAGTTCGTGAAGCCGGACATCCAGACGGTCTGCATGGGCCAGGCGGCCTCCGCCGCGGCCGTGCTGCTCGCCGCCGGCACCCCCGGCAAGCGGATGGCCCTGCCGAACGCCCGCGTGCTGATCCACCAGCCCTCCGGTGGCACCGGCCGTGAGCAGCTCTCCGACCTGGAGATCGCGGCCAACGAGATCCTGCGGATGCGCAGCCAGCTGGAAGAAATGCTGGCCAAGCACTCCTCGACCCCGATCGAGAAGATCCGCGACGACATCGAGCGCGACAAGATCCTGACCGCCGAGGACGCCCTCGCATACGGCCTGATCGACCAGATCGTCTCGACCCGCAAGAGCACGGCCGCCGCGGCAGCCTGACGCTCGACCTTCCCTCGCCGTGGTTGGCGTGGCCGAATTGCGACCATGCCAACCACGCCAAGGGGGGCCCGAACGGGGGGCCCGGCAAGGTACCGTCGAATATGAGGCACCAGGAGTCGCTGAACCAAGCACTCCCAGGCGAAGGGGAAGCACCTCGTGGCACGCATCGGTGATGGCGGCGATCTGCTCAAGTGCTCGTTCTGCGGAAAGAGCCAGAAGCAGGTGAAGAAGCTCATCGCGGGACCCGGTGTGTACATCTGCGACGAGTGCATCGACCTCTGCAACGAGATCATCGAGGAAGAACTCGCGGAGACGAGCGAGGTGCGCTGGGAGGAACTTCCCAAGCCCCGCGAGATCTACGAGTTCCTCGAGGGCTACGTCGTCGGGCAGGAGCCCGCGAAGAAGGCCCTGTCCGTCGCGGTGTACAACCACTACAAGCGCGTCCAGGCCGGCGAGAACGGCGGCGCGCAGGGCCGTGACGACGCCATCGAACTGGCGAAGTCCAACATTCTGCTGCTCGGCCCCACGGGTTCCGGGAAGACGCTGCTCGCGCAGACCCTGGCCCGCATGCTCAACGTCCCGTTCGCCATCGCCGACGCAACGGCGCTGACGGAGGCCGGCTACGTCGGCGAGGACGTCGAGAACATCCTGCTCAAGTTGATCCAGGCCGCCGACTACGACGTCAAGAAGGCCGAGACCGGGATCATCTACATCGACGAGATCGACAAGGTCGCCCGTAAGAGCGAAAACCCGTCGATCACGCGTGACGTCTCCGGCGAGGGCGTGCAGCAGGCCCTGCTGAAGATCCTGGAGGGCACCACCGCCTCCGTGCCTCCGCAGGGCGGCCGGAAGCACCCGCACCAGGAGTTCATCCAGATCGACACGACCAACGTGCTCTTCATCGTGGGCGGCGCCTTCGCCGGCCTGGAGAAGATCATCGAGTCGCGGGCGGGAGCCAAGGGCATCGGCTTCGGGGCGACCATCCGCTCCAAGCGCGAGATCGAGGCGAGCGACCAGTTCCAGGAGGTCATGCCGGAGGACCTGGTGAAGTTCGGGATGATCCCCGAGTTCATCGGTCGTCTCCCCGTCATCACCTCGGTCCACAACCTCGACCGCGAGGCCCTGCTGAAGATCCTGGTCGAGCCGCGCAACGCACTGGTGAAGCAGTACCAGCGCCTCTTCGAACTCGACGGCGTGGAGCTGGACTTCGACCGCCCGGCCCTGGAGGCCATCGCCGACCAGGCGATCCTCCGTGGCACCGGCGCGCGCGGCCTGCGCGCCATCATGGAGGAGGTCCTCCAGTCGGTCATGTACGAGGTTCCGTCCCGCAAGGACGTGGCCCGCGTGGTCATCACGGCCGACGTGGTCCGCAACAACGTCAACCCGACGCTGGTCCCGCGGATCGTGAAGAACGACGGCAGGCACGAGAAGTCGGCCTGAGCCGTCCCCCGTACAGGGAAGGAGGGGCGCCCCGC
>NZ_JBHYMK010000126.1:0-5037 GCF_042743065.1 Streptomyces sp. NPDC058872 | reverse complement strand
CGACACCCGCCGCCTCGCCGACTGCTTCCCCGCCGTCGACTACTTCGAGAACAGCGGCCTCCCCTTCGTCATCGCCCTCAACGGCTTCGACGGAAGCCAGCCCTACCAGCCCGAAGAAGTGCGCGAGGCCCTCCAGATCGGCCCCGACACCCCCATCATCACCACCGACGCCCGCCACCGCGCCGACGCCAAGAGCGCCCTCATCACGCTCGTCGAGCACGCCCTCATGGCACGGCTCAAGTAACCGTGACGGCCAGGGCACTTGTCATGTGCCTCCGGCCAGGGACGATCTGTGTCCTTCGACACGACCGCCCCTACGTTCATAACGTTTCGACAGAGAATTGGAGCGCCCCGGACACCCGACGCATCCGATCGGTGTCACTGCGCTCACATGAGCCCCGCCTTTTGGCGGGGCTCGCTCTTTATGCCCGTTTTACGTGAGGCCTGGACCACTGAAAGGAGCCGCTTCCCACTGTTTGGAACGGACCCCCTTCACGTGCTGCAATTCATGAACTCCCGAGTAGTACGGCCCTGAACGAAACACCGGCACAACGTAGGTGCCGACGCCGAGAGGTTGTTGGTCGAGTGAGGCGAAGCAAGGAAAGCTCCGCGGAGCAGGAGGCGCGGGGCAACTTCACGCCGCCGTCGCGCACGGCGGCGTCGCCCGCGGACGTGCCCGTCACCCCGCCGCCGCCCACCCAGACGGCCAAGGGAAGCTCCAGCAAGCTGTCGCCCCGCAACTGGCGCGTGCCCACGCGACTGAATGCGATCCTCCTGATACCCGTGCTCGTCGGCCTCGTCATGGGCGGCTTCCAGGTCAAGACGGCGATCGACACCTGGCAGGAGGCGCAGGACGCCGAGAAGACGGCCCTCATCGTGCGGGCCGCCTCGGACTACAGCACCGCCCTGCTCAACGAGCGCGACCTCACCGCCCGTCCCCTGTTGACGGCGAAGAGCTCCGAGGACCGCGAGGCGGACGAGGTCGCCAAGGCCTACGCCGCCACCGACGCCGCCAAGGCGAAGTTCGACGAGGCGGTCAAGAACATGCCGTCGGGCGAGGGCCTGAAGCGGCGCCTGGAGCACCGTCTGGAGCTGTTCCGGGACGAGGAGCCCAAGCTGGAGACGCTGCGCAAGGCGGCGTACACGCGGGCCCTCGACCCGGTGAACACCCAGATCGGCTACACCGGCGTGCAGCACTACCTGATGGAGTTCTCCAACGACCTCGGGCTGGGCACCGGCAACGTCACCAGCTACGGCCGCACGGTCTACGCGATCCAGCTCGCCAAGGGGGCTGGGTCGCTCCAGCGCTCCATCGGCACGCAGCTCCTGGTCCGTCCCAGTCAGGACGAGGTCGTCTTCGGCCAGCAGTCGGTGGCCTTCAACTCGTACAACTACCTGGAGCAGATCGCCCTCGGCGAGTCCAACTCCGGTGGCGCCACCGAAGACGTCGACTACCTGAAGAAGGTCATGGCCGGCAAGGCCTCCGAGGGCGAGAAGCGGATGTCCGCGGCCGGCATCGAACTGCCCAAGGGCAAGGACGGCTCCGTCTACTCGGGCGTGGCCGCCCGGATCGGCACCGCCAAGGGCCCCGAGGGCATCGAGGCCCTGCAGGCGAAGGGGATCACCCCCGACACCTGGATGGCCATCGCGACCGCCAAGTTCGACGGCTACAGCGAGGTCGAGAAGACCCTCGTGGACAAGGCCGTGACCGAGGCCGCCAAGATCTCCGACGAGGCCAAGACGGACGCCTGGGTCAACGGCGGCATCGTGGTCATCGCCCTGCTCGCCGCCTTCATCCTGGCCGGCGTCATGGCCCGCCAGATGAGCCGCTCGATGCAGGAGCTCCGGACCGCGGCCTTCACCATCGCCGAGCAGCGCCTCCCGATGCTGGTCGACCAGCTCTCCCGCGCGGAACCGGGCCGGGTCGACACCCGCGTCCAGCCGATCCCGATCGACTCCCAGGACGAGATCGGCGAGGTCGCCCGCGCCTTCGACCAGGTCCACCGCGAGGCCGTCCGGCTCGCCGCCGAGCAGGCCATGCTCCGGGGCAACGTCAACGCGATCTTCACCAACCTCTCGCGTCGCAACCAGTCCCTGATCGAGGGCCAGTTGACCCTCATCACCGACCTGGAGAACAACGAGGCCGACCCGGACCAGCTGGAGAACCTCTTCCGCCTGGACCACCTCGCGACCCGCATGCGCCGCAACGGCGAGAACCTCCTCGTCCTCGCCGGCGAGGAGCCCGGCCGCCGCTGGGACCAGCCGGTCCCGCTGGTCGACGTCATGCGTGCCGCCTCCTCCGAGGTGGAGCAGTACGAGCGCATCGAGCTCGCGGGCGTTCCGGAGGCCGAGATCCACGGCCAGGCCGTGACCGACCTCGTGCACCTGCTCGCCGAGCTCCTGGAGAACGCCACCACCTTCTCCTCCCCGCAGACCAAGGTCCGCGTCACCGCGACCCGTCTCCCCGACGGCCGCGTGATGGTCGAGATCCACGACAAGGGCATCGGCCTCACCTCCGAGGACTTCGCGGACATCAACCACAAGCTGGCCAACCCGCCGACCGTGGACGCCGCCGTCTCGCAGCGCATGGGCCTCTTCGTGGTCGGTCGGCTCGCCGACCGGCACGGGATCCGCGTCCAGCTCCGCCCCTCGGGCGAGCAGGCCGGCACCACCTCGCTGGTCATGCTGCCGGATGCGATCACGCACGGCGGCGGCGGGGAACAGCCGCTCCAGGACGACTTCACCGTCTCCCAGATCATTCCGCAGCAACAGCAGAACGCCTTCGAGGACGGCGCCCCGCAGCCGATGCTGACCGCGGCCGACCTCGGCTTCGACGACTCCCGCTACGAGCAGCCGGCCGAGGAAGAGCGTCCGCTCGACCCGGTCAACCGCTCGCTCCAGCGCGAGGGACGGCGGGCAGCCCTGGAGGCCCAGGCCCAGGGTGGTGACCGTGCGCCCTTCCAGGACGAGGCGGAGCCGGCCCAGCAGTACGGCCAGGCCGGGCAGTACGACCAGGGCGAGCAGTACGACCGGCCCCAGGAATACGCTCAGCAGCAGGCCCAGGAGTACTCGGCCGAGGACCGCCCGGCGCAGGAGTACGGGCAGCCCGGACAGGACCAGCAGTACGGTCAGGAGTACGGGACCGACTACCCGCAGCAGGGCGCGTACGGATACCCCGAGCAGGGTTACCAGGCGTACCCCCAGCAGGGCTATGCGGAGGACTCGTACACGACCTCGGGAACCGAACGCCAGCAGTA
Organism: Streptomyces sp. NPDC058872; assembly: GCF_042743065.1. Lineage (NCBI taxonomy): Bacteria > Bacillati > Actinomycetota > Actinomycetes > Kitasatosporales > Streptomycetaceae > Streptomyces > Streptomyces sp. NPDC058872. Next base: position 1,780 of record NZ_JBHYMK010000126.1, on the reverse strand, counting down.
CGACAATGCGTTCGATCCCCAGTCCCACCAGGCTCAGTGGCCTGATCAGAGCGCATACCAGGGTGGTTACGAACAGGATTTCGGAGCAGAATCGGAATCTGCTCCGAGCGCTCCCGAACAAGCCCCCGACCGCGTAGGCTTCGACCGTCCGGGTTCGACCCCGAGTACCGCCCCGGACACCGGCCACGCGCTGACCGACGCCGGTCTGCCGCGCCGCGGCAGCGTCGCCCCGCAGACGCAGCAGGCGCCGCAGCAGCAGCCGAAGCCCGCGCAGCCGGTGCAGCAGCAGGACGAAGCCGACGGCTCCGGCGAATGGCGCTCGACGAACGACGAGCGCTGGCAGCGGGCCGGAAAGCTCAAGGACCCCAAGGCGGGCGGGGTCACCTCGTCCGGTCTCCCCCGACGGGTCCCGAAGGCCAACCTGGTCGAGGGCACGGCTGAGCAGACCCCGCAGGGCGGCCCCCAGGTCTCCCGCGCACCCGAGGACGTGCGGGGCAGGTTGAGCAACCTGCGCCGGGGCGTTCAGCAGGGGCGGAATGCGGGAACGGACACGAACGGATCGGGCCTCGGCCCGGGCAGTACCTACAACCAGGAGCGTTAGTGTGAGCATGAGCCAGGCGGCGCAGAATCTGAACTGGTTGATCACCAACTTCGTGGACAACACCCCCGGGGTGTCGCACACGGTGGTGGTCTCCGCCGACGGACTCCTGCTGGCGATGTCCGAAGGATTCCCCCGCGACCGCGCCGACCAGCTGGCGGCCGTCGCATCCGGACTCACCTCGCTGACCGCGGGCGCGTCCCGGATCTTCGAGGGCGGTGCGGTCAACCAGACCGTGGTGGAGATGGAGCGCGGCTTCCTCTTCATCATGTCGATCTCGGACGGCTCCTCGCTGGCCGTGCTCGCGCACCCGGAGGCCGACATCGGCCTCGTGGGCTACGAGATGGCCCTGCTCGTGGACCGCGCGGGCACGGTTCTGACTCCCGACCTCCGGGCGGAACTTCAGGGAAGTCTTCTCAACTAACAGACAGACAGTGCGTTTCGCGCCACCGCACCGTAATGTGCGGTGGCGCGGGTCCAAGGGACATGGACCGCGAGGCAGTCGGAGGAGGAGACGTGGGTACACCACCGGGCGCAAGCCCATATCACGGTTATGACGCGCACCAGGCGCCCCTGGGCGACGCTGCGCACAACCGGTTCAACTTTCCCTCCGCCCCGAGCAGACAGGGCACCTCCCAGCCCTACGGACAGCCTCAGGTCCCCTCGATGCCGGCGGGCTCGCCGTCGACCCCGCGCGGCCCTTCCGCCGCCGGTGGTTCCGGTGGGCACAACCCGCTGGTGCGTCCGTACGCGATGACCGGCGGTCGGACCCGGCCGCGCTACCAGCTCGCCATCGAGGCGCTGGTCAGCACGACCGCCGACCCGGCCCGGCTGCAAGGGCAGTTGCCCGAGCACCAACGGATCTGCCGGCTCTGCTTCGAGATCAAGTCGGTCGCGGAGATCTCGGCGCTCCTCTCCATCCCCCTCGGCGTCGCCCGAATCCTCGTCGCCGACCTGGCGGAGGCCGGACTCGTCGCCATTCACCAACCCGGCGGCGACGAGGCCGCCGGCGGTCAGCCAGACGTGACACTGCTCGAAAGGGTGCTCAGTGGACTTCGCAAGCTCTAGCGGCGGCGCGGCCCGTTCAACCACCAGCGCGAAGATCGTGGTGGCGGGCGGCTTCGGCGTGGGCAAGACCACGTTCGTCGGCGCCGTCTCGGAGATCAACCCGCTGCGTACCGA
>NZ_JBHYMK010000125.1:0-5941 GCF_042743065.1 Streptomyces sp. NPDC058872 | reverse complement strand
GTCCCGTCCTCGCCCGAACGGGTCAGGACCGCTCGAACGATCGGAAGGTCAGGAGGTCAGGAGCTGAACTTGTCCTGGCCGTTCCACCAGTTCTCACCGGGCCCCTGGGCGTCGGCGTCGCCGTAGCTGTCGTGCAGGCGCCACCAGTCCATGGGGCGCGCCAGACCCTCCTCCTGCCGGCCCAGCAGCGTCATCTCCAGGTAGTTGTAGGTGTTCAGGGTGACCTCGCTGCCCCGGTCGTACACCGAGTTGGTGTGGAAGACCTCGTCTCCCTCGCGCAGGAACGAGCTCACACCGGGGAGTTCGCCCTTGTCGGTGGTCACGTTGAAGTCGCGGTTGAAGTCGCTGCCGTAGGACGAGACGAAGGGCAGGTCCCAGCCCATTCGGACCCGAAACGCCTCGATCTTGTCGATCGGCGCCCGGGCCACCATCACGAACGAGGTGTTCCGGTCGTGCAGGTGGGCCAGGTGCCCCACCGAGTCGGCCTGCATCGAGCAGCCCGGGCAGCCCTCCTCCCAGGCCGGGTCGAACATGAAGTGACGGACAATCAGCTGTTTCCGTCCCTGGAAGAGTTCGAGCAGGGTGGGGCGGGCGCCGGGTGCCTCGAACACGTACTCCTTCTCGACCCGGACCCGCGGCAGCGTCCGCCGGGCCGCCGAGACCGCGTCGCGCAGCCGGGTCAGTTCCTTCTCCTGTTCCAGCAGTGCCTTGCGGGCGACGAGCCACTCCTCCTTGGTGACGACGGGCGACAGATCCACACTGGCCTCCTGATGACGGGGCTGCCGCCGGAATCGGCGGGCGGGAAAGACACTCGGGACCACGGTGGCACCCGAACCGCTCGCCCACTTCCTCGTAATTGCCCTACCCGAAAAACCTCCGACGGGATCCGGGCAATTCTGAAGATGTGTCGCCCGGTTGCCCGGTGAAAACATTTTCCAGCAATCACGCGAAGGGGGACCCGCTCCGGTCACCCGCTCAACCGAACCGTCCAGGAGGAAATGATGTCGTCCGCTGGAATGCCGACCCGGGAAGAAATCGTCGAGCGGGTCTCCGCGCTGGTGCCGGTCCTCCGGGAGCAGGCGGCCTGGTCCGAGGAGAACCGGCGACTGAGCGACGAGACGATCGCCACCCTCGCCGAGGCCGGCGTCTTCCGACTCCGGACGCCCGTGCGCTACGGCGGCTACGAGAGCGACACCACCACGCTGGTCGAGGTCGCCATGGAACTCGGCCGTGCCGACGGCGGCATCGCCTGGACCTCCTCCGTCTTCTGGATCCCGACCTGGATCGCCGGCCTCTTCCCCGATCGCGCCCAGGACGAGGTCTTCACCTCCGAGGCCCCCCGGGTCTGCGGCACCAACAGCCCCACCGGCACGGCCGTGCCCACCGAGGGCGGCATCGTCCTCAACGGCTCCTGGGGGTTCGTCAGCGGCGCCACGCAGGCCGGCTGGCAGGAGATCGCCGCGATCCTGCTCCGCCCGGACGTCGAGCCCGAGCCCATCATGGGGCTGGTCCCGATGGCCGACCTCAAGCTCGTCGACGACTGGCACACCAGTGCGCTACGGGGCAGCGGCAGCGTCACCACGGTGGCCGAGGACGTCTTCATCCCCGACCACCGCATCATCCCCATGAGCGCCGCCATGCGGCCGCAGGGCCTGTCCCGGGCCAACGCCGACTCCCCTGTGTGGCGCACCCCCGCCTCCCTGGTCGCGGCGGCCTCCGGCGTCGGCGTCGCGGTCGGCCTGGCCAAGGCCGCCCGGGAGGTCTTCTTCGAGCGGCTGCCCGGCCGCAAGATCACCTACACCGACTACACCGTGCAGAGCGAGGCCCCGATCACCCATCTGCGGGTCGCCGAGGCGGTCAACAGCATCGACCAGGCGGAGTTCCACGCCCGTCGCGCCGCGGCCACCGTCGACGACAAGGCCGCCACCGGCGAGGCCTGGAAGCTCGAGGAACGCGCCCGGGTCCGCAACGACCAGGGCGAGGCCACCCGGCTCGCCAAGCACGCCGTCGACCTCTTCGTGAGCATCAGCGGCGGCACCTCGATCTTCCTCGACGTGCCGCTCCAGCGGATCGCCCGCGACATCCAGGCCGTCGACCTGCACGCCCTGATCAACCACGACACCAACACCGAGCTCTACGGCCGGGTCCTGTGCGGCCTGGAGCCCAACACGCTCTACATCTGACCGGAGCCCGTCCGACCGGCCCGGGCGGGGCCCGACGCCTTCGGTGGGAGGGCGTCGGGCCGCGCCCACAGGTCCCCGGCCGGACCGGCCCCGTCAGTGGCCGACCATGCCGCCGGTCAGGTCGGCCGTGGTGCCGGTGGACACCGGAGCCAGGTCCGAGGCCAGGAACGCCGCCATGTTCCCCACGTCCGCCAGCGCGGGCCAGCGGCCCAGCAGGTTGCGGGCCGCCGAGCGCTCCTGCCAGCCCGCCTGCCGGGCCGACAGCTCCGGCAGGCCGGACGCCATGGTGCTCTCCATGCTGCGGGCCGCCTCCGGCGACCCCGCCGAGTGCAGACAGACCACCCGGACGCCCGCCGGCCCCAACTCGGCCGCGAGGGTGCGGGAGAACGCCTCCACCGCTGCCCAGGCCGGCCCGAACCCGGCCGTGTACGGGTACGGGACGCGCGAGGGCGCCGCCGTCATCATCATGATCACGCCCCGACCCTGCGGCACCATGCGCGCGGCCGCCGCGTTGGCGGTGACGAACTGCGCCTTGGTGAAGTCGATGATCGGCAGTGAGAAGTCCTCGAAGGACAGCTCGCCCAGCGCCGCGCCCTGCGCGCCGCCCGGCCGTCGGGTGGAGGTCGCACAGTACGAGACGTCCAACCCGCCGGTCCGCTCGACCACGGAGTCCAGGAACGCCTCCACCGCGTCCCGGTCGAGCGCGTCCACCTGCGCGGTCACCACCGAACCGCCCTCGGACTCCACGTCGTGGACCAACTGCTTCAACGCGGCCTCACCACGCCCCGCCACGAACACCCGGGCGCCCTCCCGGACGAAGGCCCTGGCCACCGCCCCGCCGATCGCCCCGGCACCGTAGACCACAGCCGTCCTGCCCGCCAGCAGACTCTCCATCGGGTCTCACCTTCCCCTACGGCGGACCGATCGGGGCCGACCCGCGCAACCTCGGCGCCGCCGCGCGACGGGCCATCCGAACCACGCTAGGGACCCCCCGGTCACCGCGCCCGTCGAGCGGCCCCGCCCCCGGGCCCCACCCCGACGGCACCGCAGGTCGGAGGCGGTCCCCGGGCCCCACCCCGGAAGGCGTGTCCGCCGGTCCGGACGTTGACGAACGTTCGTTCCCCACGGGTCGGCCGCCGTCCCGACGACCGACGCCACGGCGACCGGTACGACGGGTCGGGGCATGGTGCTCCCCGGCCCGCGGCTTCGTGCCGGGGCTCTCGCAACAGGTGGATCTTCGGGGGTCGATCGGCTCCAGCGGCTGGCGCTCAGCCGGGCCCCTCCCGGTCGGCGTGGGGAGAGACGGCGCTCAGGCCGCGAGCTCCTGCTCGGCACCCGTGGCCTCGGCCCAAGCCGCCACGAGCACCTGGTAGATCCGCTGCTCGTCGGCCGTCAGTGAACGGCGCTGCTCGCCGGCGCGCACCCACAGCGTGCGGATGGCGTCGTTCAGGGCTTCGGGGCTAGGGGTCTCTCCACGTGAGTCGGGCATGGAGTCAAGGCTAAGGCCCGGGACTGACAAAGCCCGCACGCAGCCGACGTGGGATCCACCACGCCAGCGGGGCGGCGCCGCCGGTGAGCAGCGTGGTCGCGGTCGGGCGCGGGGTGGCCGGGGGAAGGGGCGCCGGGTGACCGGTTCGCCGTGACGCCCGAGGTCCCGGCCCTCTGCCCGGCCGGGATCCCCGCCTCCGCAGCGACTCAGTTCCGGGGGCGGACGCGTGCCGCCGGGACCGTGCGGCCCGGCGGCCGGGCCGCCGCGAGCAGGGCCGTGACCGTGGCCGCCACCAGCGCCGCCGGAAGGGAACGGGCCGCCAGCGGACCCGCTGCAGCGGCGCCCAGGGCGAAGCCGGTGACCTTCAGGCTGGCGCCGGTGGTGAAGACCTGGCTGCGCAGGCCTTCCGGAGCCTCTCGGTGGCGCACCGCGAACAGGGCGGTGAGCTGGGGTCCCTCGCCGAGGCCGGCGATCAGGAAGCCGATGGCCAGGGGCGCGGGCCGCCCCGCCAGGGCGAGGGCGGGGGCGGCGGCCTGGGCCAGCCCCCCGATGCGCACGAGCGCATCGGGGGGCAGGGGGAGGGGGAACCGCAGGAGCAGGGCGTTGGCGACGAGCGCGGAGACCGCCGTACAGGACAGCAGGAGTGCCGCTCCCCGGCCGGCGCCGCCGAGGGCCTGCTCGCCCAGCAGCGGGACACAGGCGGTCAGCATCCCCTGGGCGACGGAGGAGACGACCGAGGTGAGGGTCGCCCGTGCCAGCAACGGCTTCCCGAGGACGGCGCGCGTTCCGGCGGCGAGCGCGCCGCCCAGGGGGGCGAGCGCGTTGCGGAGGGAAGGGGAGGGAGAGGGGGAAGGGGCGGTGCGAAGGATGCGGAGGAGCCGCCCGTGGGCGTCGGTTCCGTCCCCGGTTCGGACCGCTCCGACTGCCCTGGCTTGCGCCCGTCCGGGGCGGGGGCCCTTGGCCCGTCCTCCCCGGATCGGGAGGGTCCGTGCGGTGGGGACGGCCGCGGCGATGAGGCCCGCGGAGAGCATGACGGCCGCCGAGGCCCCCAGCAGCTCGGCCGCGCCGCCTGCGAGGGCCGGACCGGCCAGGGCCGCCGCGCCGAAGGTCATCGCGTCGAGGGCCCGGGCCCGGGGTACGTGCCCGGCCGTTGCCACCCGCGGCAACTGGGCCGACCAGCCGCCCGCGAGGGCCGGGCCGAAGAGCCCGGCGAGGAGGGCGGTCACCAGGGCGGCGGCGAACGGGAGCCTGCCGAGTTCCCCCAGGACGAGCACCAGGCCCGTTGCGTACAGGGCGAGTGCTCCCGCCAGGAGACGACCCGGTCGCGCCGCTCCGTCGAGGAGCGCTCCGAGCACCGGTCCGCCGAGCACGGCGGAGACGCTGAAGGCGGCGAGCAGCGCCGATGCCTCGGTGGTGGACCCGGTGCGAGCGAATCCGGCGAGCAGCAGCGCCGGTCCGGCGGCCTCGTCGCCGACCCGGGCCACCAGCGCCCCGGCAAGGCAGAGGAGAAGGGGGTAACGCTTCAGCATTCTCAAAACGTTACGAGTGTGACGCAAAACTCGACAAGGTGCGTTACATTGCGGGAATGCCGGCCACCGAGGACGACTGGTCCACCCGCCATTCCGTACGAACGACGGCCCGGCGCACCGCCGCCCTGGTCAATGTGCTCGCCGACGACGGTTGCGCCCCCGCCGCGGTGGCCGAGGTGCTGCTCGCCCACGGGGAGAACGCCCCCGTCGTGCTCGACCCCGACGACATCGCCCAGATGCGCGCGGCTGCCGACGAACTGAGGGAGGTCTTCGCCGCCGGGACCACCGAGGGGGCCGCCACCGTGCTCAACCGGCTTTTGCGGGAGCACACCGGCACGCTCCGGCTCACCTCGCACGACGGCGAAAGCCCCTGGCACCCCCATCTCGACCGCCGCGACGACGCCCCCTGGGGCGAATGGCTGCTCGCCTCGTCCTGCATGGCACTCGCCGTTCTGGTCTGGGACCGGCAGCGACCTCCCGGCGGCATCTGCGCGTCCGGCAGTTGCCGAAACGTCTTCGTCAGCCAGGGCAGCGGACCCGAGCGCCGTTACTGCTCCCGCCGCTGCGCCACCCGAGAACGGGTCGCGGCCCATCGGCGGAGGGAGTCCGGGGAGGAGCCGGCGGAGGCAGGGGGCTTCGCGCGGTAGCGGTGGGGGTGGTGTCCGGGGAGGGGTCCGGGTGGCACCGCCGGTGGGGGTGGTGTCCGGGTCACTTGGTGAGGGAGGCGACGCCGATCCGGG
>NZ_JBHYMK010000124.1:0-6283 GCF_042743065.1 Streptomyces sp. NPDC058872 | reverse complement strand
AGCGCCTCGAAGAACCTCGCCTTCAACGCCTCGAAATCCACGATCCCCGCAACTCCCTGAACTCCAGGGTGTTGCGGGGATCAATAGAACCCACCTTCCACGGGGGGCACCGTCGTTTGTCGGGGCGGGCGTCAGCCGGTGTTGCGGAGGCCGGCCGCCACGCCGTTCACGGTGAGGAGCAGGGCCCGCGCCAGCAGCGGGTCCGGGTCCTGGCCGCTCTCGGCGTCCGCGCGCTGGCGGGCGAGCAGCGCCACCTGGAGGTAGGAGATCGGGTCCAGGTAGGCGTCACGGATGGAGAAGGTCTGCTGGAGCACCGGGTTGGAGTCCAGGAGCTGCTCGCCGCCGGTGATCTTGAGGACCTCGGCGACGGTCAGCGCGTGCTCGGCCTCGATGGTGGCGAAGACGTGCCGGAGGTCATCCGGGACCAGGGTCTCGACGTAGTGGCGGGCGATCCGCAGGTCCGTCTTGGCCAGCGTCATCTCGACGTTGGAGAGGAAGTTGCGGAAGAAGTGCCACTGCTCGTACATCTCGCCGAGGACCGCGTCGAGCCCGGCCTCCCGCAGGGCCTTCAGACCGGAACCGACGCCGTACCAGCCGGGGACGATCTGCCGGGACTGCGTCCAGCCGAACACCCACGGGATGGCCCGGAGCCCGTCGAGACCGGCGCCCGAATCGGGGCGGCGGGAGGGACGGGAGCCGAGGTGGAGGTCGGCGAGCTGGTCCACCGGGGTGGCCGCGAAGAAGTACGCGGGCAGGTCCGGGTCCTCGACCAGCTTGCGGTAGGCCGTGTGGGCGGCCTCCGAAGCGGTGTCCATCGCCGCGTCCCAGCGGGCGAGCGCCTCGTCGGACTGGCGCGGCGCGGTGTGCAGGGCGGAGGCCTGCAGGGTGGCGGCGACGGTCAGTTCGAGGTTCTCCCGGGCGAGGGACGGAATCAGGTACTTGTCGGAGATGACCTCGCCCTGCTCGGTCACCTTGATCTCGCCCTCCAGGGTGCCCCAGGGCTGGGCGAGGATCGCGTCGTGCGAGGGGCCGCCGCCGCGGCCGACGGTGCCGCCGCGGCCGTGGAAGAGGCGCAGCCGGACGCCGTAGCGGTGGGCGACGTCGCGGAGGCGGCGCTGGGCCCGGTGGATCTCCCACTGGGAGGTCGTGATGCCGCCGAACTTGGAGGAGTCCGAGTAGCCGAGCATGACCTCCTGCACGTCGCCGCGGAGCGAGACGAGGCGCCGGTAGGAGGGGTCGGCCAGCATGTCGTCGAGGATGACGTCGGCGGCCTTGAGCTCGTCGGTGGTCTCCAGGAGCGGCACGATGCCGATCTTGGCCCAACCCGCGTGCAGGTCGACCAGACCGGCTTCGCGGGCGAGGACGGCCGCGGCGAACACGTCGTCGGCGCCCTGGCACATGGAGATGATGTACGACTCGATGACCTCCGGGCCGAAGCGCTCGAAGGCCTCCTTGACGGTGTGGAAGACGCCGAGGGTCTTCTCGCCGGCGGCGTCCAGCGGGGCCGGGGTCGGGGCGAGCGGGCGGCGCGAACGCAGCTCCTTGGCGAGCAGCTTCTGCCGGTAGTCGCGGGGCATGTCCGCGTACCGCCAGGACTCCTCGCCGAGGCGGTCGAACAGCTGGCCGAGGGCGTGGTGGTGGGCCTCGGCGTGCTCGCGGACGTCCATGGTGGCGAGCTGGAGGCCGAAGGCGGAGAGGGTGCGGATGACCCGGTCCATGCGGCCGTCGGCGAAGAGGCCGCCGCGGTGCTCGCGCAGCGAGGTCTGGATGAGGGTGAGGTCGCGGATCAGGTCGGCGGTGCCGAGGTAGTCGCGGCCTTCCTGGTGCGGGGTGCCGTGGGCGAGGCGCTCGCGGGTGTTGACGAGCTTCTGGCGGATGCAGGTGGCCTTGAGGCGGTACGGCTCCTCCGCGTTGAGCCGCTTGTAGCGGGGGCTGATCTCCGGGAGGAGCTCCAGGTCGCTCTGGAGGGAGTCCAGCAGTTCCTGGGTGGCTCCGGTGTAGCGGATGGAGTTGGAGAGGAGCCCGCGGAGGAAGTCGACCAGTTCGAGGGCATCGGTGATGCCGTGCTCGTGCTGGAGGATCAGCACGTCCCAGGTCACCTGGGGGGTGACGTTGGGGTTGCCGTCGCGGTCGCCGCCGATCCAGGTGCCGAAGGTGAGCGGGCGGGTGCCGGAGGGCAGTTCGAAGCCGACGCGCTCCAGCTCGGCGGCGAGGTCCTCCAGGACGTCGCCGACGGCGTTGGCGTGCAGCTCGTCGAGGTAGTAGATGGCGTTGCGGGCCTCGTCGGCGGGCTCCGGGCGAACCACCCGGAGCTCGTCGGTCTGCCAGATGAGGTCGATGTTCTCGGCGAGCCGCAGGTCCAGGCGACGCCGCTCGGCCTCCATGACCGGGGTTTCCAGGAGGGCGGCGATCCGACGCAGCTTGTTGAGGACGGAGCGGCGGGCGGCTTCGGTCGGATGGGCGGTGAAGACGGGCCGTACGTTGAGGTTCTTGACCGTCGCACGGACGTGCTCCGGGTCACCGTCCTTGAGCATGTCGGCGGTGCGGGCGAGGAGGCCGCCCTCGACGGCGCGCCTCTCGCGCATCTCACGGCCGCGGTGGACCTGCTCGGTGACGTTCGCGAGGTGGAAGTAGGTCGAGAAGGCGCGCACCAGCTTGGCGGCCGTCTCTAGTTCGACACCGCGGAGCAACTCGGCGGCGGCCTCGCCGTCCTCTCGGGTGAGGCCGCGGACGCGTTCGACGAGGTCGAGGAGCTCGTGGCCCTCCTGGCGGACGAGGGTCTCTCCGAGGAGATCGCCCAGTCGGCGGATGTCGGCACGCAGCTCGGCGCTGGCGGTGGGGGTCTGGTCGGCACTGCTCACAGGTGCGGCTCCTTGCAGTGTTTGAGCACGTCTGGAGGGGTTCTGGAGGCTTGCGGACCGCGCTGTCCGACGCACCCAGGATAGGTGGCCGTCCAGTCGGCGGCGGCCAGGCCCCTCCTTGTGCCCTCTTGCCGCGCGCCACGGCGCTGCCATACTTACGACGCCGTAGGTTACGGAGGCGTAGCCACGGCGGCGTCGTGCGACGCGTTCACTCCCCCCTCTCTCACCCCCCAGGGACACCCATGACCATGAGCCCCGAGATGACGTCGGCGCCCGAAGCGCCGGACAGTACCGAGGCGCTGCCCTACGCCACGCTGGGCGGGGACAGCAAACGTTCGATCGAGCAGATCACCCTGATGCTGTTCATCACGGTGCCGTTCCTGGCGCTGCTGGCGGCGGTGCCGCTGGCCTGGGGATGGGGGGTGAGCTGGCTGGATCTGGGGCTGATGGTGGCGATGTACTACATCGGCTGCCACGGGATCACGATCGGTTTCCACCGGTACTTCACCCACGGTTCCTTCAAGGCGAAGCGGCCGTTGCGGATCGCGCTGGCGATCATGGGTTCGTTGGCCGTCGAGGGGCCGCTGGTCCGTTGGGTGGCGGATCACCGCAAGCACCACAAGTTCTCGGACGCGGAGGGTGACCCGCACTCGCCGTGGCGGTTCGGGGAGACGGTCCCGGCGCTGATGAAGGGCCTGTGGTGGGCGCACATCGGCTGGATGTTCGACGAGGAGCAGACGCCGCAGCACAAGTACGCCCCGGACCTGATCAAGGACCCGGCGATCCGACGGATCTCGCGCCAGTTCGTGCTGTGGACGATCGTGTCGCTCGCGATCCCGCCGCTGGTGGGCGGTCTGGTGACGATGTCGTGGTGGGGTGCGTTCACGGCGTTCTTCTGGGGCTCGCTGGTGCGGGTGGCCCTCCTCCACCACGTCACCTGGTCGATCAATTCGATCTGCCACGCGGTGGGCAAGCGTCCGTTCAAGTCGCGTGACCGCTCGGGCAACGTGTGGTGGCTGGCGGTGCTGTCCTGCGGCGAGTCCTGGCACAACCTGCACCACGCGGACCCGACCTCGGCGCGGCACGGGGTGCTGCGCGGCCAGCTCGACTCCAGCGCACGGCTGATCCGCTGGTTCGAGCAGCTGGGCTGGGCCTCGGACGTGCGCTGGCCGGCGAAGGACCGCATCGAAGCCCGCCGCCAGAGCGCACCCGCCGACGCGGCATGATGGAAGACGTGGCGATCGAGGGCAGGACCGGCGGTACCGGCAGCAGCGGCGGAGAGCAGAAGCCCCGGCGCGGGCGTCGGGTGCGGATGACGGGCGCGGAGCGCCGGGAGCAGCTCCTCGACATCGGCCGCACCCTGTTCGCGGAGAAGGGCTTCGAGGGCACCTCGGTGGAGGAGATCGCGGCGAAGGCCGGGGTCTCCAAGCCGGTGGTGTACGAGCACTTCGGCGGGAAGGAGGGGCTGTACGCGGTCGTGGTCGACCGGGAGATGCGACAGCTCCTGGACGGGGTGACGGGAGCGCTGACGGCGGGGCATCCGCGGGAGCTCCTGGAGCAGGCGGCGTTCGCCCTGCTGGACTACATCGAGAACTACACGGACGGCTTCCGGATCCTGGTGCGGGATTCGCCGGTGGCGCAGTCGACGGGCACGTTCGCGTCGCTGATCAGCGACATCGCCACGCAGGTGGAGGACATCCTCGGCCTGGAGTTCAAGGCCCGGGGCTTCGACCCGAAGCTGGCCCCGCTGTACGCACAGGCCCTGGTGGGCAGCGTGGCGCTGACGGGGCAGTGGTGGTTGGACGTCCGCAAGCCGAAGAAGGCGGAGGTCGCGGCGCACCTGGTGAACCTGGCGTGGCACGGTCTCGACGGCCTGGAGCAGAAGCCGCGGTTGATAGGACACCGCAAGAACTAGCGGGGCCAAGGGGGAAGGGTCCGGCAGCCTGGGGCGTTCCGGGTTGCCGGGATACCGCATTGCAGCCCTGTCACACCCGAGGGGTAATCTCGTTTCACATCCGGACGGGCGTTCGCCCTCCGCCTGCAGTCGCTGCTGCGTGGAGGCGTCGCGGACCCCTGTACCCGGGCCTATGACACCTGATCCCTGGGGGGGATCTCTTGCGTTCTGTTCGATCCATGCGTACCCGCCTCGCGACCTGCACCGCCCTGGCGCTCTCCGCCGGCATGCTCCTCGCGGGCCCCGCCTCCGCCGACGCGCCGCTGCCGGTCCCGTCGACCGAGAAGGCGGTGCCCTCCTTCACCGCACCGAAGCTGACGCTCCCGAAGCAGGACGGCGCCCGTGCGGGCGTCGCCTCGGCCGAGGCCGTCCCGCTGCTGATGTCCGACCTGGACGGTGACGGCAGCGAGGACATGATCGTCCGCACCCCGGGCGGCAACCTCCACTCGATCACGTCCTCGGGCAACGGCACCAACCTGGACTTCTTCCGCGACGACGTCGCGAAGGAGATCATCCCGATCGGCAACCAGGGCGGCTTCACGACCGAGCCCGAGGTGCTCGTCGCCTCCGAGGACGGCACCCTCACCCTGTACTCCGACGTCGACCCCAGCGGCACGCCGTACGCGCACCGGGTCGGCGGCGGCTGGCAGGTCTACAACAAGATCACCTCGCCCGGTGACGTGAACGGCGACGGCCGCGCCGACGTGGTCGCCCGCACCAAGGACGGCCAGCTGTACCTGTACCTGGCCACCGGCGACACGTCCGCGCCGCTCGCCGCCCGGACCCTGATCGGCGGCGGCTGGAACATCTACGACCAGGTCATGGGCCTGGGCGACGGCACCGGCGACGGGAAGGGCGACCTGTACGCCCGGGACACCGCCGGGGACCTGTGGTTCTACGCCGGTACCGGCGACACGGCCCGCCCCTTCGCGGCCCGCGTCAAGGTCGGCACCGGCTGGCACATCTACAACCAGATCCTGCCCGCCGGGGGCGGCAACCTCCTGGCCCGCGACAACTACGGCACGCTCTACTACTACCAGGGCAAGGGCAACGGCACCCTGGCCGCTCGTGAGCAGGCCAGCGTCTCGGGCGACTTCGCGGGCATCGTGCAGTTCGCCGGCGGCGGCGGCAACCCGTACACGGGCAAGGAAGGCGTCTACGCCGGCACGTCCAACGGCGCGCTGTACTGGTACACCAACTCCACCACCGGCTCGCTGACCCCGCGCACCTCGGTCAGCGACACGGGCACCTGGGACGGGTTCAAGCTCACCAACCTGTCCTCGATGGACCGGGACGGCTTCTCCGACCTGGCCTTCCAGTACAACGACGACCCGGAGGGCCACCTCTACATCGAGAGCGAGGACATCGGCCGGGGTTGGAGCGCCTACAACGTCCTGGTCGGTCCCGGCGACCTGTCCGGCGACGGCAAGGGCGACCTGCTGGCCCGCGACCGCTCCGGCATCCTCTA
>NZ_JBHYMK010000123.1:0-6402 GCF_042743065.1 Streptomyces sp. NPDC058872 | reverse complement strand
CCCCAATGATCACGAAGCCCGTGCCTGCTCCGCTATGCACCCCAACCGGTCACGGCCCGACCAACCGCCCGACCCCGGAACTCGCCCAAGCCCTGTAACCGGCGGGGCCTCCCCAACATGAAGCGTTACTGAATCAACACGCCCGGCGGAACCGGGGTGCCCACGCCGACCCGTTCTCGCGCTACTGCGGCAGCCAACCGCCAAGCCGGTGAACCTTCTCGGTCAGAGCACTAGCCTCGCGCTTTCATGAAGCGCGCTGTCCGACGGGTGGTCAGGAAAGCAGAAAGTGCCTCTGACCAGCAAGAATGAGGATTGTTGTCGGCGTACACGTGAACGTGCAGGGCCGCGTACGGATGAACGTGCAGGGTTCTTGATGTGCTGAGGTTCAGGGTTCGGCACTCTGCTGCCTGTTGGTCGAGGTCGCAGAGATGGGGTGGCCGTGGTCCTGGATCCGCAGCGCTGGCTGGAGCTACGCCGCTTTCGTGGCCTGGTCGAGTCCGGAGCGATGAGCCTGACCGAGGTCGCCAAGGAGACGGGCCTGAACTGGCGGACGGTCAGCAAGTACTTGGCAGCCGACGGCCCCGCCGCGCCTCCACGCCGGTCGCCGAACGGCCGGTCACGGGTCAGGGTGATCGACGAGTTCGCGCCGTTGGTCGACTCGATGTTGCGGGCGGAGATCCTGATGAAGGCCGCGGTGATCCACGAGCGGCTGGTGGCGGAGTACGGGTTCACCGGCAACTACCAGCGGACCAAGCTCTACGTTCAGGAAGCCCGGCCCCGGATCGCCGAGGAACTCGGCATCACGCCGAATGAGCTGGCGGGCATGCACCGTCGCTTTGAGGTGATCCCCGGCGCCCAGGCCCAGGTGGACTGGGGCGACGAGGGGAAGATCCTCGCCCACATGGGCATTCCGAAGGTCTACTCCTTCCACATGACGCTGTCGTACTCGCGCGACCCGTTCTGCTGCTTCACCACCAGCCAGGACCTGCAGACGTTCTTCGACTGCCACCGCCGCGCGTTCGCCCACTTCGGCGGGGTGCCGATGACGATCGTCTACGACCGCACGAAGACCGTCGTCCGACGCCACGTTGCCCCGGGCGAGGCTGTCCCGCTGCACCCGGAAGCGGTCGGGTTCGCCGGCCATTACGACTTCGACATCGACGTCCTGGCCGCCTACCGGCCCACCGGCAAGGGACGCGTCGAGCGCCAGGTCCTGATCGTCCGCGACCACGTCCTGTCCGGCAGGTCCTTCTCCTCCGTCGAGGAGATGGACGCCGCCTTCACTACCTGGGTCCCGCAGCGACGGGCCCAGGCCCACAGGACCCACCAGCAGATCATCGGGGAACGGGCGGCCCGTGATCACGTGGCTCTCAAACCCTTGCCGCCGACCCCGTATCTGGTGGCCGAGCGGCACCTGCGGCCGGTCGGCAAGGACTGCCTGGTCGCATTCAGCGGCAACCTCTACTCGGTGCCCGCCCGCAGGGTCCGCCCCCGGCAGCTGGTGGAGATCCGGGCCACGAAGTCACAGATCATGCTGCATTCCACCATCGCCGGCTCCAGCGGCGAGACGCTGCTGGCGATCCACCCGCGGGCGATCGGCCGTGGCGTCCGCGTCGTCGAAGAGGCCCACTGGGACGGCCTGCCCACGGGCAAGGGCCGCCGGACCACCACCGGCGATGTCCTGCCACAGCCCCGTCGTGAACGTCCTCGGGGCGAGGAGGCAGGGCCGTTGCAGGCTCTGCTGAACCGGGCCGCGGCCACCCATATCGAGGTCGGTCGCCGTCCGCTGTCGGTCTATGACGAGCTGACCGGCACCCGCCCCTTCACCACCCACCCGAGCACGAGGGAAACGTCTTGAGCGAGCTGGTCTCCACCCGCATCCGCAACACGGCCGGCAAGCTCGGCCTGCCCCACCTCGCGGAAACCATCAGGGAATACACCCGGCGGGCCGACGAGGGGAAGATGGGCTACCTCGACTTCCTCGACCTGGTCCTGTCCGAGGAACTGGCCGTCCGCGACGACCGCCGCTTCCGCCAAGGCCTGCGGCTCTCGAAGCTGCCGCACCACAAGACGCTCGACGAGTACGACTTCTCTTTCCAGCCCGAGCTCGACCCGCGCAAGGTCAAGGACCTCGCCACCCTCTCGTTCGTCGAGGGCAAGGCGAACGCCGCCCTGCTCGGGCCACCCGGGGTCGGCAAGACGCACATCGCCGTCGCCCTGGCGGTCGCGGCCTGCCGGGCCGGCTACTCGATCTACTTCACCAGCCTTGACGACATGGTCCGCAACCTCAAGGCTGCCGAGGCCGCCGGGCGTCTGACGAACAAGCTCGGCACCTACCTGCGGCCCGGTGTTCTCGTGGTGGACGAGGTCGGCTACCAGCCCCTCGAACGAGCCGAGGCGAACCTGGTCTTCCAGGTCATCTCCAAGCGCTACGAGAAGGGCTCGATCATCCTGACCTCGAACAAGACCTTCAGCGAATGGGGCCAGGTCTTCGGCGACGAGGTCCTCGCCACCGCCATCCTCGACCGACTCCTCCACCACTGCGAAGTGATCTCCATCAACGGCCCCAGCTACCGGCTCAAGAACCGCCTCCAGGCCATTGAGCGGGAGAACGACGTGGCCTGACCAGCTGCGATCAGTACACCGGATCTTCGCCCGGCGGGATGAAGGCATCGGCGCCATCGGCATCCTCGACATGCCCCTGGGCATCGACCGTGATGGCCGTCGCCCGCCCCTGCGAGGTGATGAGCCAGGCCAGCACCTGTTCCGTCAGCGGCGTTCCCCCTGGTCCCTCGTCCTTCCAGTGCACCCGCCACCCTCCACCAGGCACCGCGGCCACGACCTGGTCGGCTCGCTCCAAGTGGGAGAAGTCCTCATAGTCCGTCACCGCACGCAGGGCGCCGCGCTTGGGATCGACGACCAGGGCCGTCCCGGTCGCCTGGTCCCAGCCCTCCACACGCACCATGCGGCCGATCTCTGTGTCGGTGCCGTTGAAGATCGCGGTCCAGCCGGTCTGATTGAAATAGCGAAGAGACACCTCTCCATCATCTCGAACCACGACGCTCGCACTTCACAGGGCTCACTGCTCTGCACGTTCATCCGTACGCAGCTCTGCACATAGACGAGTACGCCGACAATTGTCGAGGTCCTTGTTCCTGCCACCGCCGGAGGCACTTCCCAGGTGAAGCACTCTATCGGGTCCTACCCCCGCGTCCGTGTCCAGGACGACGGCCGCCAGGTCGTCTCCCGGGCCGGATCGGTCCTGCTGGTCGAGACGGTCCGCAAGACCGGCCTTGACCAGGCGATATCGACAGCTCTGGCTCCGTGGCGCAAGTCGCGGGCCGTCCACGATCCCGGCAAGATCCTCCTGGATCTCGCTCTGGCGGTCGCGCTGGGCGGCGACTGCCTCGCGGACGTCGCGATGCTGCGGGCCGAGCCGGCCGTCTTCGGTCCGGTCGCCTCCGACCCGACCGTCTCCCGCCTGATCGACACCCTCGCCGCCTCCGGCGAGAAAGCTCTGCAGGCGATCCGGTCCGCACGCTCCGAAGTCCGTGACCGCGTCTGGTCGTTGGCCGGTGAGAACGCCCCGGACACCGACGGGCAGGTCACCGTCGACCTCGACGGCGTCCTCGTGATCGCGCACTCCGACAAGCAGGACACGGCCGCGACCTGGAAGAAGACCTACGGCCACCATCCGCTGACGGCCTTCGTCGACCACGGCCCGGGCGGAACCGGAGAGCCGGTCGCCGCCCTCCTCAGGCCGGGCAACGCGGGCTCGAACACAGCGGCCGACCACATCACCACCGCCCAGCTCGCCCTGGCCCAGCTGCCCAAGCGCTACCGACGAGGGCGGCAGACGCTCATCCGCACCGACTCCGCAGGCGGCACCCACGACTTCGTGTCCTGGCTCGCCAGGCGAGGACGATGGCTGTCCTACTCGGTCGGCATGACGGTCACCGAAGCAATCCACGAACACGTGCTGAAGGTCCCCGCCTCGGCCTGGACCCCAGCCGTCGAGACCAATGGTGACGCCCGGGACGGGGCCTGGGTCGCCGAGCTCACCGGCAAACTGCTGGACGGCTGGCCCAACGGCATGCGGCTGATCGTCCGCAAAGAACGGCCCCACCCTGGAGCCCAGTTGAGGATCACGGACGCGGACGGCATGCGGATCACGTGCTTCGCAACCAACACCGCCGGCCGGCCGATCGCCGAACTCGAACTCCGTCACCGGCTGCGGGCCCGGGCCGAGGACAGGATCCGGGCCGCCCGGGCCACCGGTCTGCGCAACCTGCCCCTCCACACCACAGCCCAGAACAAGGTCTGGCTCGAGATCGTCCAGATCGCCCTCGACCTCCTGGCCTGGATGCCCATGCTCGCCCTCACCGGCACCGCCAGGCTCTGGGAACCCCGCCGCCTGCGGTTCCGCCTGTTCACCGCGGCCGCCCAGCTCGTCACCACCGGCCGGCGCCGCATCCTCCGCCTCGCCCGCCACTGGCCCTGGACCGGCGAGATCACCGCCGCACTCGAACGACTTGCGCTCCTGCCGAACCCCGGCTGACCAGCGGATTCACCTGTCCCTACGAGAAGAGGACCCAGCCCGGAGCAGTGGGATCCGGCGTCCACCCGAGGCGACACTCGGGCCCTCGGAATGCCCGCCATCAGCCATCGACAGCGAAACGGTCCACCGACTCCGTCGGCGGACCGTCATGCAAGATCGAGGCTAGTGTGATGCGCCAGAAATCCTGAGGGTTAGTTCTACTCTGTTTTCTGGCCGGTGGTTCCGACCTTGGTGAGGTAGTCGGCGAGGGAGTGGAGGATATCGTCGGCTGTCTTGGTCCAGATGAAGGGTCGCGGGTTCTCGTTCCAGGTGTCGATCCATGCGGTGATGTCGTCCTCCAGTGCCTTCACGGAGGTATGGACGCCGCGGCGGATGAGCTTGTCGGTGAGCAGGCCGAACCACCGCTCGACCTGGTTCATCCAGGAGGAGCCGGTGGGGGTGAAGTGGACCTGGAAGCGGGGGTGTTTGCCGAGCCACGTCCTGATCTCGGCGGTGTTGTGGGTGGCGTAGTTGTCACAGACGAGGTGCACGTCGAGCCCGGCGGGCACCGCCTTGTCGATCTGGATCAGGAACTTCTTGAACTCGATCGCCCGGTGGCGGCGGTGCAGTGCCGATATGACGGTGCCGTCGGCGATGTTGAAGGCGGCGAACAGGCTGGTGATGCCGTGCCTCAGATAGTCGTGGGTGCGGCGTTCGGGCATGCCCGGCATCATCGGCAGCACCGGCTGTGAGCGGTCCAGCGCCTGGATCTGGGACTTCTCGTCCACGCAGAGCACGACCGCCTTCTCGGGCGGGTGGTGGTACAGGCCGACAACGTCGACGACCTTGGCGACGAACTGCGGATCCGTGGACAGCTTGAAGGAGTCCTGCAGGTGGGGCTTGAGGTCGAACCGCTTCCAGATTCGCCCGATCGTCGACTTCGACAGGCCAGTGCGTTGGGCCATCGAGGCCCGTGACCAGTGCGTGTCCTGGCCCGGGAGTGACTCCAGAGTCGCCACGACGACCTCCTCGACCTGGTCGAGGAGGATCGAAGGCGGCCGGCCCGAGCGCGGCTCGTCATGCAGACCGTCAAGGCGTTTCGCGATGAACCGGGCCCGCCAGCGGTCCACGGTCGACCTGTCGATGCCAAGGTCAGTCGCGGCCTGCTGGTTCGTCCCGCCCTCCGCGCAGCGCAGCACGATCTTGGCCCGCAACGCGAGGAACTGAGCGGTCTTGGCCTGCCGCGCCCACTGCTGCAGCTGCCTGCGCTCGGCATCGTCGAGAATCAGGTCGGCCTTCGGTCGACCAATCCGGCCGGCATCCTCAAGCCCGGCCATCCGCTCTGCGGCGAAAGCCCTACGCCACTTGCCGACCGTCTTGGCCTGGACACCGACGAGCCGCGCGGCACCCGCGTTCGACATGCCGTCAGCACACGCCAGGATGATGCGAGCCTTCTCGGCCGAGCGCCGGTGCGGCAGTTCCGTCCGGCGCACCAACTCGGCACGCTCGGCATCGGACAGTGTGATCGCCACAGCAGAAGGCCCCGAATGCGACATGCCAACAGGATACTTACTAACCCTCAGGAATTCTGGCGCATCACACTAGCAACCGGCGAAGTGCCGTACGATCCCCATCTTTTGTCATCACCTGATGATCCCAGGCTTCGATCTCCGCGTCAGCCCGCATCCCTGCACTGGACGACCGACTGCCCACATTTCTCTGCGGCTCACCCTGCGCAGGTGCGAGCCATGTTGTCGTAGAGCGGGCGCTTAGTACTCCAGTGCGGTTTTGTGATCTACCCGGTGGGTTCGTTGGCGGACCGTCGTTGGTAGTGGCTTTGTCGGGCTGTTGCCTGGTGGCGTCTG
>NZ_JBHYMK010000122.1:0-6801 GCF_042743065.1 Streptomyces sp. NPDC058872 | reverse complement strand
GGAGCCCCGGCACCGCAACCGGTGCCGGGGCTCCCACACGTCCGTGGGGCGGCCGGGACGTGCACCGCCGCCCCACGGCGGATCGGACGGGTGGAACGGGTCAGACGCCCGGCGCGGCTACCTCCACGCCGTGCTCGGCGGCCAGCCGGTGCAGGTCGTCAAGCTCCGCCTGCTCCACCTCCGCCAGGTAGTCGTCGCCCGTCTCACGGGCCCGCGTGAGGTCCGTCTGCGTGGTCCTGATGCGCTGCAGCAGTCCTGCGGTGAAAGCGTCCATCGTGCGCCCCCTCCTCGTGGGTCCGGTGGCACGGGGGTGTGCCGAGGGTGGGTGGATCACGCACTGCGAACTCTGGGGGACAGAGAGCGGTAGGTGGCGCGCCACATACAGGGCGTGATCACGGGGTGTGCAGTCGTCCTCCCCATGGCCTTCCTCAGGGAAACCTCAACTGGCCCGGGAATCAGATGAATTCTTCGCGCCTCTCTTCGCGCCCCCTCGGATCCCGCTGTGCGCCCCGCCCGCACCACCTCGCGCACCCGCTCGCCGCCCGCCCGGCCCGCACCCCGTCTTACCTCCGGTTTACGCGCGTACGGGGCAGGATGGACACGCACAGTCAGTGCTCAGGTTCCAGCCGGTCCCATCCCGGACAGCGGCTCAAACGGGAAGGATGTTCGACGTGCGCGTACTCGTCGTCGAAGACGAGCAGCTGCTCGCCGATGCGGTGGCCACCGGACTGCGCCGGGAGGCCATGGCCGTCGACGTCGTGTACGACGGCGCCGCGGCCCTGGAACGCGTCGGGGTCAACGACTACGACGTCGTCGTTCTCGACCGTGACCTCCCGCTCGTCCACGGCGACGACGTCTGCCGCAAGATCGTCGAGCTCGGCATGCCCACCCGGGTCCTGATGCTCACCGCCTCCGGAGACGTCAGCGACCGCGTCGAGGGCCTGGAGCTCGGGGCGGACGACTATCTGCCCAAGCCCTTCGCCTTCACCGAGCTCACCGCGCGCGTGCGCGCCCTCGGCCGCCGCACCACCGCGCCGCTCCCACCCGTCCTGGAGCGCGCCGGCATCAAGCTCGACCCGAACCGCCGCGAGGTCTTCCGCGAGGGCCGGGAGGTCCAACTCGCACCCAAGGAGTTCGCCGTGCTGGAGGTCCTGATGCGCAGCGAGGGGGCGGTCGTCTCGGCCGAGCAGCTCCTGGAGAAGGCGTGGGACGAGAACACCGATCCCTTCACCAACGTCGTGCGCGTCACCGTCATGACCCTGCGGCGGAAGCTCGGTGAGCCGCCGGTCATCGTCACCGTGCCCGGCTCCGGGTACCGGATCTGATCCGATGACCACCACGCCCGCTCCGCACCCCCAGGTGCCCCCGAAGCCGACCTGGGACCCCCGGGACCCCGTCCGGCCGCTGCTGCGGCCGACGATCCGGATACGGCTCACCCTGCTGTACGGCGGGATGTTCCTGATCGCCGGCATCCTGCTGCTCTCGATCATCTATCTCTTCACCGCCCAGGCGCTCACCGACAGCACCTCCCAGCTGCCCTTCAAGGTCCTCAGCGGCACGATCCAGCCCACCACCTCCTGGTGCCGACTGCCCGAGACCTTCACCGGGGACCAGCTCAACGACGCCGTCACGGTCTGCCTGCGGCACCAGAGCGACCTGGCTCTGGACGATCTGTTGCGCCGGTCGCTGTTCGCCCTGCTCGGGTTGAGCATCATCGCCTTCGCCTTCGGTTACGCGATGGCGGGTCGGGTGCTCTCCCCGTTGGGGCGGATCACCCGGACCGCCCGGCAGGTGGCCGGTTCGGATCTGTCCCGGCGGATCGAGCTGGACGGCCCGGACGACGAGCTCAAGGAGCTCGCCGACACCTTCGACGAGATGCTGGACCGGCTGGAGCGGGCCTTCAGCGCGCAGCAGCGGTTCGTGGCGAACGCCTCGCACGAACTGCGGACCCCGCTCGCGATCAACCGCACCCTGCTGGAGGTCCACCTCTCGGACCCCGGGGCGCCGGTGGAGCTCCAGCAGCTGGGCAAGACCCTGCTGGCCACCAACGAGCGCAGCGAGCAGCTGGTCGAGGGGTTGTTGCTGTTGGCCCGGAGCGACAACCAGATCGTCGAGCGCAAGCCGGTGGACCTGGCCGAGGTGGCCGAGCGGGGCGTCGACCAGGTGCACGCCGAGGCCGGGGCCAAGGGCCTGGAGATCCGCAGCGCCTGCGAGCCGGCCGTGGTGCAGGGCAACGGGGTGCTCCTCGAACGGATCGCGTTGAATCTGTTGCAGAACGCCGTGCGCTACAACGTGCCACAGGGCACCGAGGGCGGCTGGGTGGAGGTCACCACCGAGGCCAAGGACGGCCAGGCGGTCCTGGTCGTGTCGAACACCGGCCCGGTGGTCCCCGCCTACGAGATCGACAACCTCTTCGAGCCGTTTCGGAGGCTCCGGCAGGAGCGGACCGGCAGCGACAAGGGGGTCGGGCTCGGCCTGTCGATCGCCCGGTCCGTGGCCCGGGCCCACGGCGGCCGTATCATCGCGGAGCCGCGCGAGGGCGGCGGACTCGTGATGCGCGTCACCCTTCCGATCTGACACACTGCACGCGCCGACCGGTTCCGTTCGCTTTGCGCGGAATTCCGAGGCCCCGATCCTGAGACGTCCATGTGTGATCGATCACAGGAGAAGGTGCCCGGCCCTCCACTCTCCGTGATCGAAAAATCCCTCGGAAAGCCAGGAAAAGTCCGGGTTTCCGAGGCATGGAATGACGGGAAGTACACGGGGTGGCACCTGTGAGGGCTGCCCCGAGGGCCGTGTACGGTCCGGTTCGCCACCCGAAGCCGATCACTCGTGAGAGGGCGCGACGGGTGTCGATTGAGTAACAGACCTTGATGTGAGGCAAAATCTCCGCCTCAGGTCGGGCACAAGTCCGACCTCTCACGCGTTACGTGCGCTGGAGACACCGCAACCACCCAGAGGGGGAGAGCGACATGGCAACGGATTACGACACCCCACGCAAGACCGACGACGACGTCGATTCGGACAGCCTTGAGGAACTGAAGGCCCGCCGGAACGACAAGTCCACCTCGACCGTCGACGTCGACGAGTTCGAGGCCGCCGAAGGCCTGGAGCTTCCCGGCGCCGACCTCTCGAACGAGGAGCTGGCCGTCCGGGTCCTGCCCAAGCAGGCCGACGAATTCACCTGCATGAGCTGCTTCCTCGTGCACCACCGCAGCCAATTGGCTCGGGAGAAGAACGGTCAGCCGATCTGCCGCGACTGCGACTGAGATCGCCCGGCCGTGGCAGGCGACATACCGTCCCGGAAGCGACGCCTCGGACTCCCCAGGAGGTCGGAGGCGTACAAGGGCCGCTCAGGCCCGGTAGAGGGTGCCCAGGGGGCCCCTGAAGCCGAGCCCGGGCACATCGCCTCCCTGCCCTCCCCCGGCGCACGTGACGACGAGCGAGGCCTCCCGGCCTCGCTCGAAGCAGTGCTCGACGAGGCGGCAGAGGCAGGTCCGGCACCGCTCCCCGCGGAGCCGGAAGGGGCCGCAGCGCAGCAGCGCGGGCGCTTCGGTTCCCTCAAGAAGCTGGCCAACCCCGCGCGGGCCCAGCTCGACCGGATCAGGATCGACTCCGAGCGGATCGACGTGGTCCGGCGCGGTGTGCAGCGCGGCGGCAACAGTGCCAAAGCAGGCATCGGGCACCTCGCCGACCGGCTCATCTACCTCGCCCCGCGGATCCCCGTCCGCGACCTGGCGACCCTGCGCAGACAATTCCCCGGACTCGGCCCCGAGGAGCTCGCCGACAAGCTCGTCGCGGGCGCGGCGAACGCGAGCTCGACCATCGGCGCGGGCATCGGCGCCGCCGCCATGCTCCCCGTCCCCCCGGCCATGCCGGCCGAGCTGGCGGCCGAGATCACCGGCGTCGCCGCCGTGGAGCTCAAACTCATCGCCGAACTCCACGAGGTCTACGGACTGCGGCCCCCCGGTCGCCTCACCCAGCGGTCGACGGCCTACCTGACCTCCTGGACCGAGGAGCGGGGCATCGAGCCCTCCCGGCCGACCACGGTCAACGCGGCACTCGGCGGACAGCTCAAGCGCGAACTCCGCCAGCAGATCATGCGGCGCATGGTCCGCAACGTGCCCAACCTGGTGCCCTTCATGGTGGGGGCCGCCGTCGGCGCCGTCATGAACCGCCGGGACACCAAGAAGCTCGCCGCGCACATCCGCAAGGACCTCCGCGCTCGGCAGGTCCCCTGGGACGCGCTCCCCGAGCTCCCCCCGCTCGAGCAGCCCCAGGACCCCGAGCCGCTGGGCCCCTAGCCCGGGTGGGCGTCGCTCAGCGGGTCCCCTCCGCGGTGAGGGCCGCGACCAGCACCTCCGGCTCGCGGCTCGACAGGTACAGGTACGGCGTCGGATCGGTCGGGTCGGTCACCTCGATCCGAACCGCCCGCGGCACGTAGCTGCGCATCAGCATGAACGCACGGGGGTCCGCCTTGTGGGTGCGCCAGGCGCGTGCCTCCTCCGCGTCGAGCACCTCGACCGCCCCCAGCGCCGAGACCGGGATCCGGGCGTCGCCCGCCACCAGCGAACCGGCGACCACCCGGATCCGGGCGGAGCCGTACGAGGAGACCGCCACCCCGGCGAGCACCGCCGCCGCGATCAGGCCGCCCAGCATGGGGACCGTCCCCAGCGGGAACATGATCAGGCCGCCGGAGAGGCCGAGCAGCCCGACGATCACCCACCACGATCCGGGCGCCGTCAGCCTCTCGTCGAAGCGCGGCGCGGCGGAGGACGCGGGGGAGGGGGCCTGGGACGGTACGGAAGGCTGCATGGGTCCAAGCTTGGCACGGCGCGACCTGCGCCCATCCGCGCGGGTAAGGTCTGCGGCTGTGACTGCAACATCTGCCGCCCTCACCCCGCCGGCCGACGCCATACCGCCGGTACGCCATCCCGACGCGCCGGCCTCCGGCGAGCTGCTCGGCTCCCACTACGAGTACTGCTTCGGGTGCGGCGGCGGACAGTCCCACGGCCTTCACCTGGAGGCGCGTGCGGGCGAGGGCGTCACCGTCACCGCAGAGTTCACGGTCACCCCCGACCACCAGGGCGCCCCCGGCCTCGCGCACGGCGGCGTGCTCGCCACCGCGCTCGACGAGACCCTCGGCTCCCTGAACTGGCTGCTGCGGGTCATCGCCGTGACCGGACGCCTGGAGACGGATTTCCTCCGGCCCGTCCCGGTCGGCACCGTGCTCCACCTGGAGGCCGAGGTCACCGCCGTGCACGGCCGCAAGATCTACTCGACCGCGGTCGGTCGGATCGGCGGGCCCGAGGGTCCCGTCGCCGTCCGTGCCGATGCCCTCTTCATCGAGGTCAAGGTCGACCACTTCATCGATAACGGTCGCCCGGAGGAGATCCAGGCGGCCATGTCCGACCCCGACCAGGTCCGGCGCGCCCGCGCCTTCGAGGTGAACCCCTGATGCGCAACCCCGTCGACGTACTGATCCGCAAGGTAGACCCGGAAGTGCCGATTCCGGCCTATGGGCACCCCGGCGACGCGGGAGCCGACCTCGTCACCACCGAGGCCGCCGTGCTGGCCCCGGGGGAGCGCGCCGTGCTCCCCACCGGGGTCTCCATCGCCCTGCCGGACGGGTACGCGGCCTTCGTGCACCCGCGCTCCGGTCTCGCCGCCCGTTGTGGAGTGGCGCTCGTGAATGCCCCGGGGACGGTGGATGCCGGGTACCGTGGAGAGATCAAGGTGATCGTGGTCAACCTCGATCCGCGCGAGAGCGTGCGGTTCGAGCGATTTGATCGGATTGCCCAACTCGTCGTCCAGCAGGTCGAGAAGGTGCGCTTCCATGAGGTTGTGGAGCTCCCCGGTTCGGCGCGGGCCGAGGGGGGCTTCGGGTCCACCGGCGGTCACGCCGCCGTGGACGGCACAACGGGTGGGAATCGATACGCTTCGGTCGTATCCGACCGGGAAGGACAGTGACGTGTTCGGACGTCGCAAGAAGAGCGGTGCCGCCGAAGACGCGGCGGGCGAGGCCGAGCAGGTCGTCGACGCGGTGGAGGACGAGGACGCGGCCGAGGCGCCGCGTCGCGCGAACCTTCCGCCGGCGCCCCGGCCCGAAGGGCCCTGGGACATCTCCGAGGTCACCAAGCCCGAAGAGGGTCGCGTCGACCTCGGCGGGATCTTCGTGCCCGGAATCGAAGGCATGGAGCTGCGGGTCGAGGTGGCGGGCGACGCGATCGTCGCGGCCACGGTCGTCCTGCGCGACAGCGCCGTACAGCTGCAGGCCTTCGCCGCACCCAAGAACGAGGGCATCTGGGGCGAGGTCCGCGACGAGATCGCGACCGGCATCATCCAGCAGGGCGGTGCCATCGACGAGGTCGAGGGCCCGCTGGGCTGGGAGCTCCGCGCCCAGGTGCCGGTGCAGTTGCCGGACGGCAACCGCGGCGTGCAGCTGGTCCGCTTCGTGGGAGTCGACGGCCCCCGCTGGTTCCTGCGCGGAGTGATCTCCGGGCAGGGCGCGGTCCAGCCCGAGGCGGCCGGCCTCCTGGAGCAGATCGTCCGGGACACCGTGGTCGTCCGCGGCGACGGCCCGATGGCCCCGCGCGATCCGATCGTCCTCAAGCTGCCGAACGACGCCCAGATGGTGCCGGACGGCGTGCAGCAGGAGGAGCCGGAGAACTCCCGCTTCTCCGGTGGCATGGGGCAACTGCAGCGCGGCCCGGAGATCTCCGAGATCCGCTAGTACCCGGGTCGGGTCGCCCCGGCGACCCGACACAATCCAGACGAAGGCCGGTGGGCCGTTTCCCGCAC
>NZ_JBHYMK010000121.1:0-6962 GCF_042743065.1 Streptomyces sp. NPDC058872 | reverse complement strand
GTGCGCGAGACAGCGCACCGGGCCCGGCCCTCTTCGCGTTCGGGTGGGGCGCCCCACGGGGCCCCACCCGAACGGGTTCAGAACTTGATCGAGGCGACCGTCTGCGTGATCGAGTCGAGGAAGCGCTGGATGTCGTCGGCCATGCCGGTGGAAGCGAGGAAGAACCCGAAGAGGACCGCGACCACGGCCGGGCCGGCCTTGAGGTTCCCCCCGCGGATCAACACCACCAGGATGATTGCCAACAGCAACACCACAGACAGTGAAATGGCCACAACTGATCCCACCCTCGGTCGGTCCCACCTTGCCCACCAGGGAGCCCCTGTCTCGGAACACCCCCCGCTGCCCTCCATCGTGCCACCAACCCTCCTGCCCTCGCTGCCGGGTGACGAATCGTCTCGGCAGGAGGGACGGGCCGCGGGGAAAGCGGGTGCGCCGGCGCCGCTCGGCGGGAAGCCGCGCCGAGGTCCTCGCGGTGCGCCCCGATCGTGCGGAGGACCGCAGGATGGCCGGAATCGATCGGAAGCGGGCGATCAGGCCGGGCGATCAGGCCGGGCGGGAGATCAGCAGGAGGGCGCGGTCGTCGTTGACGTCCTTGGCGACGGCCTCGATCAGGTGCCAGGCGACGCCCTCGAAGCCTTCGGCCACGCAGCGGTCGGCCTCGCCGGTGAGCCGGTCGATGCCCTCGGCGATGTCCCGGTCGGCGGCTTCGACCAGGCCGTCGGTGAAGAGCATGAGGACGTCGCCGGGACGCAGCGCCCCCTTGACCGGATGGAACTCGGCCCCGTCGTAGACGCCGAGCAGGGGGCCCTCGGCGGCCTTCTCCTCCCAGCGACCGCTGCCCGCGTGGAGCTGGAGGGCGGGCAGGTGACCGGCGGAGAAGAGTTCGTAGTCGCCGGACTCCAGGTCGAGGACGAGGTGGACGGAGGTGGCGAAGCCCTCGTCCCAGTTCTGGCGGAGGAGGTAGCCGTTGGCTGCGGGCAGGAAGCCGTCCGGCGGGAGGGATCCGAGGAGTCCGCCGAAGGCCCCGGAGAGCAGCAGGGAGCGGGAGGCCGCGTCCATGCCCTTGCCGGAGACGTCGGTCAGGACGACCTCCAGGGTGCGACCGCCGTGGGTGCGGGCGGCGACGACGAAGTCGCCCGAGAAGGACTGTCCGCCGGCCGGGCGCAGTGCCATCTCGCGGTGCCAGCCCTGGGGGAGCCGGGGCAGTGCGCTCTGCACGCGGATGCGTTCGCGCAGGTCGAAGAGCATGGTGCCGCCGCGCCGCCAGGGCACGCCGACCCGGGCGCGGAACTGGGCGATGAGCAGTCCGAAGAGGCCGCAGGCGGCGACGACGAGGACGGTGCCGGGGGTGACCCTGGCGGGGCCCTGGGTGTACGGGCCGAGGACGACGGACTCGACGATGAGGGCGCCTGCCGCCGCCGCGTACAGGGCGAGGAGACTGGCGGGCCGCAGCAGCAGCCCGCCCGCCACGATGGGCAGGGCGAGCGCGGCCGGCGAGCACCACACGGGGTCGATGAGGCTGCCGCAGGCGATGGCGGGGATCACCAGGAGGAGTCCGACGAAGGCGAGCCAGTCGGCGCCGTCCCCCCGGAAGTAGTCGACCGCGGATCTGCGCAGCGAAACACGGGCCCGGCGCACGCGCCTGCGTGTCCGGGCCGCGTACGTGTTCATTCCCGCGCGATGTCCCATTGGCCTGGACCCTATCCATCCCGTCGGGCGTCGTGCAGGGGTACCCCCGTGACAATGTGCGGGAAATCGGGTCGCTACCGGCGCGAGCCGTTGGTATCGATGGCACATGACGACTGAGCTGCGGGTTCTCGACCCGCTGGAGTGGGACCGCTGGTACGGGGTGTTGGAGCTCGCCTTCGGGGGCGTGCAGGAGAGTCCGGAAGAGCGGAAACTGTGGCACGACCTGACCGAGTGCGACCGTTCCCTGGGGGCGTGGGACGGCGATCTGTGCGTGGGTACGGCGGGGGCGTTCACGTTCCGGCTCACGGTGCCGGGCGGGGCGTCGGTCCCGGCGGGCGGGGTGACGATGGTGAGCGTGGCCGGAACCCACCGGCGGCGCGGGATCCTCACCGCGATGATGCGGCGGCAGCTGGACGACCTGCGGGCGGCGGGCGAGCCGCTCGCCGTGCTGACGGCGTCCGAACCGGAGATCTACGGGCGGTTCGGCTACGGCGTCGCCGCGTACGCGGTGCGGGCGACGATCGACACGAACCGGGTGCGGCTCACGGTGCCGGAGGGCACGGACTCCGTGGTGCTGAGGCAGGCCGACCTGGCGGACTCCTCCGCGGCGTGCGAGGCGGTGTACGCGAGGTCGGTGCCGTTGCGGCCGGGGATGCTCGCGCGGCAGCCCGGGTGGGAGCGGCTGCCGCTGCTGGACCCCCCGGCCGATCGGGAGGGGACGTCGCCCCGGTTCTGCGTGCTCGCGGAGCGGGACGGGGAGGTCGTGGGGTTCGCGCACTACGCGATCAAGCCGGACTGGTCCTTCGCGGGGGCCGAGGGGTCGGTGCGCGTGCACCGGTTGCTGGGGCTCGATCCGGCGGCGGAGGCGGCGCTCTGGCGGTTCCTCTGTTCGGTGGACCTGACCTCGGAGGTGCGGATCAGCGGCCGGCCGGTGGACGACGGCTGGCAGCACCTGGTGAGCGACGTGCGTCGGTGCGCACCGACCTTGCGGGACTCCCTGCACGTGCGCCTCGTGGACGTGGGCGCGGCGCTCGGGGCCCGGACGTACCAGGCGCCGCTGGACGTGGTGCTGGAGGTAGCGGACCCGTTCTGCCCGTGGAACGCGGGTCGGTGGCGGTTGACGGGCGACGCCAAGGGGGCGGTCTGCGTCCGCACCGGGGACGTCCCGGACCTGGCCCTGTCCGCGCGGGAGTTGGGGGCGGCCTACCTGGGCGGTACGTCGCTGGTGTCGTTGGCCGCGGCCGGGCGGGTCCGGGAGTTGCGCGGAGGGGCGCTGGTCGAGGCGTCCGTGGGCTTCGGCTCGGCCGTCGCGCCGTGGCTGCCGCACGGATTCTAGGGCCGGGTTCCCGGAGGGCGGGCGCCGGGACGCGGTTCCCGCTCGTCGCCGGGGTGCTCCGGGGGCGGGCCAGTCGCTCGGGTTCCCGGGGGCCCGTCGCGCGGGTGCTCCGGGGCGGGGTGGCCGCGTCGGGGTCAGCGCTTCTGACAGCGGGGGCACCAGAAGAGGTTGCGGTTCGCCAGTTCTGCCGTGCGGACCTCCTCCGCGCAGATGTGACAGGGCTGGTGTGCGCGGCGGTAGACGTAGACCTCGCCGCCGTGGTCGTCCACGCGGGGCGGGCGGCCCATGGCTTCGGGGGTGTGCTCGGGGCGGACCGTGTCGATGCGGTTCAGGCGGACGCCCTCGCGCATCAGTTCGCCGAGGTCGGTCCAGATCGCGTGCCACTCCCCCGCCGTGAGGTCCTTGCCCGCCCGGTACGGGTCGATGCCGTGCCGGAAGAGGACCTCGGCGCGGTAGACGTTGCCGACGCCGGCGATGACCTTCTGGTCCATGAGGAGGGCGGCGATCGTCGTGCGGGACGCCGAGATCCGGCGCCAGGCCCGGTCGGGGTCGTCCGTGTCGCGGAGCGGGTCGGGACCCAGCCGCTCGTGTATCGCCTGCTTCTCGGCGTCGGTGATCAGCGCGCAGGTGGTGGGACCGCGCAGGTCGACGTGGCCGTGTGCGTCGGCGATGCGCAGGCGGACGGTGTCGGTGGGCGGCGGGGCCGGGGCGGCGCCGAAGTTCACCTTGCCGAAGAGGCCCAGGTGGATGTGGACCCAGCCGATTCCCGCGAAGGCCAGGAAGAGGTGCTTGCCGTGGGCCTCGGCGGTCTCCAGGACGGTGCCGTCGAGCAGGGCCGCCGAGTCGGCGAACTTGCCCTGGGGGCTGGAGACGCGCACGGGCCGGCCGCCGAACCGCTCTCGGTGGTCGGCGGCCAGCCGGTGGATGGTGTGCCCCTCGGGCATCAGGCGGTCGGCTCCTGCGGGTGGTGCGCGGGGATCGGGGGGAGCTCGCCGGTGTTCTCATACGCGGTGAGCATGTCGATCCGGCGGGTGTGGCGCTCGTCGCCGGAGTACGGGGTGCTCAGGAAGATCTCGACGAACTTGGTCGCCTCTTCCTGGGTGTGCATCCGGCCGCCGACGGAGATCACGTTGGCGTTGTTGTGCTCGCGGCCGAGGGCGGCGGTCTGCTCGCTCCAGGCGAGGGCGGCGCGCACCCCCTTCACCTTGTTCGCGGCGATCTGCTCGCCGTTGCCGGAGCCGCCGATGACGATGCCCAGGCTGTCCGGGTCCGCGGCCGTCTTCTCGGCGGCGCGCAGGCAGAACGGCGGGTAGTCGTCGAGGGCGTCGTAGATGTGGGGGCCGCAGTCGACGGGCTCGTGCCCGTGAGCCGTGAGCCACTCGACGAGGTGGTTCTTGAGTTCGTAGCCGGCGTGGTCGGAACCGATGTAGACGCGCA
This sequence comes from Streptomyces sp. NPDC058872, assembly GCF_042743065.1. Taxonomy (NCBI): domain Bacteria; kingdom Bacillati; phylum Actinomycetota; class Actinomycetes; order Kitasatosporales; family Streptomycetaceae; genus Streptomyces; species Streptomyces sp. NPDC058872. The sequence continues at coordinate 2,500 of NZ_JBHYMK010000121.1, read as the reverse complement.
TGACGCCGAGTGTGGCACGCCGGGGGCCGGGAGGCGGCCAGCGGGGTCGCCGGGTCGTTCCGTGCGGGGCCCCGCTCCCCGTGCGCGGGGAAGGGCCCCGCCGTTGCTGCGCAAGCGGCGGGGCCCTTCACGGCACGGGGCGGCGGGTTCAGCCCTTGCGCTCGACGAGCTTCCAGGCGGCCGGCAGGGCACCCATGGCGAGCGCGGCCTTGAGGGCGTCGCCGATGAGGAACGGAACGAGGCCGACGCTGACGGCCTGGCCGAAGGTCATGCCGGTGGCGAGGGCCAGATAGGGGACGCCGACCGCGTAGATGATCGCCGAGCCGAGCACCATGGCACCGGCCGTGCGGAGCACCGAACGGTCGGCGCCGCGGCGGGCGAGGGCACCGACGACGGTCGAGGCGAGGAGCATGCCGAGGATGTACCCGAAGGAGGGCATTCCGTAGCCGGAGCCGGCCTGGGCGAACCACGGGACGCCCGCCGCTCCCGCAACCGCGTACAGGGCGAGGGAGAGGAAGCCGCGGCGGGCGCCGAGGGCGGTGCCGACGAGCAGGGCGGCGAAGGTCTGGCCGGAGACCGGGACCGGGGAACCGGGCACCGGGAGCGCGATCTGCGCGGCGATGCCGGTGAGGGCGGCGCCGCCGACGACCAGGGCGATCTCGCGGGCGCGGCTCGCCGGGAGCAGGTCGGCGAGGACGGCGCCCGCGGGAAGGGAGCGGGCGGGGGCGACGGCGGTGCTCATCGGGTACTCCGCGGGGTGAGGGTGGGAGGGACAGGTTGACGCTATGCCAGGAGTGAGCGGTCGATCACCGTCAGCCGCCGACAAAGGGAACGGCAGCCGCTTCATTGACTTCTGACAAAGATGCATCCCCACACCTCGGATCACGTGACCCTCGTCACGTGGATATCCCGTGGAGAAGCACCTTTTGCTCTCACAGGAGGTCAACGGAGAGACTGTGGGGTCTCCATAAAGCCCCCGCTCTCCGAGAACGTGAGTTCCCTCCATGCACGATGCTCCGACGTCCCCTCCGACCACCGGCCCGCCCACCGGCCCGCCCACCGGTCCGCCCGTCGAACCGGAGCCGCCGTCACGCGGCCTGAAGCAGCGTCACCTGACGATGCTGGGACTCGGCGGGGTGATCGGCGCCGGGCTCTTCGTCGGCTCGGGCGCAGGGATCGCGGTCGCCGGCCCCGGCATCGTCGTCTCCTACCTGCTTGCCGGTGGGCTCGCGATGCTGGTGATGCGGATGCTCGGCGAGATGTCGGCGGCGATGCCCTCCTCGGGGTCCTTCTCCGTCCACGCGGAGCGGGCGCTCGGCCGCTGGGCGGGCTTCTCGGTGGGGTGGTTGTACTGGTTCCTGCTCGTCGTGGTCCTCGCCGCGGAGGCGACGGGCGCGGCGAGGATCGCGCACGGCTGGGTTCCGGGCGTGCCGCAGTGGGGCTGGGTGCTGCTCTTCATGGTCGTCTTCACCCTGGCCAACCTGGCGTCGGTGAAGAACTTCGGCGAGTTCGAGTTCTGGTTCGCGGCGCTCAAGGTCGGCGCGATCGTCCTCTTCCTCGTGCTCGGGGTGCTGGCGATCGGTGGCTGGCTGCCCGACACGGACCCGGTGGGGTTCGCCAACCTGACCGGTCAGGGCGGTTTCCTGCCGCACGGCTGGTCGGGGGTCGTGTCCGGGGTGCTCGTCGTGGTCTTCGCCTTCGGCGGCCTGGAGGTCGTGACGATCGCGGCGGCCGAGTCGGACGATCCGGCGCGGAACGTGGCCCGGGCGGTGCGCAGCGCGGTGTGGCGGATCCTCTTCTTCTACGTGGGCTCGATGCTGATCGTCGTGACGCTGCTGCCCTGGACCTCGATGGAGCCGGGCGAGTCCCCCTACGTGGCGGTGTTGGACGCCATCAGCGTTCCGGGAGCGGGCCGGATCATGGACGTGGTGGTGTTCGCGGCACTGCTCTCGGCCCTCAACGCGAACCTGTACGGGTCGTCCCGGATGCTGTTCTCGCTCGCCGGTCGGGGCGAGGCCCCGAAGGGGCTGCTCCGACTCTCCGGGCGGGGCGCCTCCCGCCCCGGCGCGGCCGGCAGCGGGGGCGGGGTGCCGCGCCGGGCGGTGCTCGCCTCGGTGGCGTTCGGCTTCGCCTCCGTGCTGCTCAATCTGAAATGGCCGGATTCCATCTTCTTGTACATGCTGAACGCGGTCGGCGCGGTGTTGCTCTTCGTCTGGGCGCTGATCGCCGTCTCGCAGCTGCGCCTGCGGCGCCGGATCGAGCGCGAGGCGCCCGAGCGACTGAGCCTGCGGATGTGGGGCTTCCCGTGGCTCACCTGGACGGCGCTCGCCGCGATGGCCGCGGTGTTGGTCCTGATGGTGCTCGACGCCGGGACGCGACCGCAGGTGTTGTGGTCGGCGGGAGCAGCCGGGGCGGTGCTCCTGGTGGCCGGAGTGCGTGAGCTGCGCACGGAAGGGGGCCGGTCGTCCTGACCGACCCCGCGCGACGAGGCCCCTGGACC
>NZ_JBHYMK010000120.1:0-7961 GCF_042743065.1 Streptomyces sp. NPDC058872 | reverse complement strand
ATCGTTCCTGTTCCCAGGCCCTCCGGGCGCTTCCTTCGTTTCCGACTCTATCAGATCTTTCCGACCCGATTTCCTCGGTGCTTTCCGGTCCCATTCGCTTTCGCTCCGGGCCCTTCCGGCGTTTCCGACTCTATCAGACCCTTTCGGCGTCTGATCCCCAGTCAGCGGGGTTTGTCTTTCCGGCTGTTGGGCCGTTCCGACGAGTGAGACTCTAGCGGATTCCCCGCCCCCGACGCTAATCGGGGACTTGCGTCCAAACCTTCGAACGCGAATTCCTCATTTCGCAAAAGTGCACGGAAAGCGCGACGGCACGGCAAAGCACCGTTGGCTTCAATGAATCTTGCGGAATGGCTGTCCGGGGCCGACCGGAGTCGGTGCTCACGTCGGACAACTCGGAGAACACTACGGACCGGCAGGTTCCGTGTCAACCCCGGTCCGTGGACCTCCCTCGATGTGGGTGGCGGAAGGCGTTGCGGTAGTCACGGGGGCTGATGGCCACGTGGGAGGTGAAGTGCTGGCGCATCGTGACCTCGCTGCCGAAGCCGGCGCGTCGGGCCACCTCGGGAAGGGGGTGGTCAGTGAGCTCCAGGAGCTTCTGGGCGGCGGCCACCCGCTGGGTGATGAGCCAGTGGAGGGGAGTGGTTCCCGTCGTCGCCCGGAAGTGGCGGGCGAAGGAACGGGGGGACATGCCGGCGAGGGCGGCCAGACTCGCAACGGTGTGCGGTGCGGCGAGATGGGCCATGACGTGGGCACGCACGGTGGCGAGTGCGTCGGCATCGCGGTCCGCCCGGGGCGTCGGATGCTCGATGAACTGCGCCTGGGTCCCCGTGCGGAAGGGGGCGGTGACCATGGAGCGGGCGATCGTGGCGGCGGCTTCGGCTCCGTGGGCGGTGCGGACGAGGTGGAGGCAGAGGTCGATGCCCGCGGCGACGCCCGCAGAGGTCCAGATCCCGGAGTCCTCGACGAAGAGCGCATCGGGCTCGACCCGGACCGAGGGGTGGCGGGCGGCCAGGGTGTCGGTCAGGCGCCAGTGGGTGACGGCGCGGCGTCCGTCGAGGAGTCCGGCACGGGCGAGGACGAAGGCTCCGGCGCAGAGCGAGGCGACCGGGACGCCGGCGGCGTGGGCGCGGCGGAGGGCCTGGAGGAGGGGGGCCGGGAGGTCGGCACCGGGGTCCTCGACTCCCGGGACGACGACCAGATCGGCGGAGGAGAGGTCCTGGAGCCAGGAGAGCGGGCGGTCTGCGGCGAGCGTCAGGCCGCCGCGCAGGGGAACGGGGGCCTGCGGGTCGGCGGCAACCCGGTGGAGTTCGAAGGGCGGAACGCCGCGGAGGACCCGGTCGCTGCCCCAGACCTCGGTGATGACGGAGACGTCGAACGCGCGGACGCCGGGAAAGGCGAGGAGCGCGATGCGTTGGGAGCGGCGGGGTTCGGGGGTGGGCGGGGCGTGTTGCACGTGTGGCAGTAAAGCATCGATCGCTGTCATTTCTCCCTCTGGGCGGCGGCTGCGGTCGGCGGAAGGATCGTGGGCATGGAGATCAACGAGAACGCAGCGCTGGTGGTCGTCGACGTGCAGAAGGGCTTCGAGTCCGAGTTCTGGGGCCGACGGAACAATCCGGGGGCCGAGCAGAACGTCGCGGCCCTGATCGACGCGTGGCAGGCGACGGGGCGGCCGGTCGTCTTCGTGCGGCACGACTCGGTCCACGAGGGCTCGCCGCTGGAGCCGGGTACCGGGGGGAACGCCTTCAAGGACTTCGTCGAGGAGCGGCGGGGTGGGGGGAGCGGGCCCGAGCTGCTGGTGACGAAGTCCGTGAACTCGGCGTTCTACGGGGAGCCCGACCTGGACGTCTGGTTGAAGGCTGCCGGCATCGGACAGGTCGTGGTCGTCGGGATCCAGACGAACATGTGCAACGAGACCACGGCCCGGATGGCCGGGAACCTCGGGTACGACGTGCTGTTCCCGCTGGACGCGATGCACACCTTCGACCTGTCGGGGCCCTTCGGCTGGGTGCAGACGGCGGAGGAGCTGACCCGGGCGACGGCGGTGTCGCTGCACGGCGGGGGCTTCGCCCGGGTCGTGACCACGGAGGACGTGTTGAAGGGCGCGGCCGTCGTCGGATAGCCGTGGCCGGGTGGGTCAGCCGTTGCCGGAAGCGAGCTCGCGGCTGCGGTCGCGGGCCGCTTCGAGGGCGGCGATGAGCGCCGCCCGCACGCCGTGGTTCTCGAGTTCCCGGATGGCGCTGATGGTGGTGCCCGCCGGGGAGGTGACGGCCTCGCGGAGCTTGACCGGGTGCTCGCCGCTGTCGCGGAGCATCACGGCGGCGCCGATGGCGGCCTGGACGATGAGGTCGTGGGCCTGGGCTCGGGGCAGGCCCAGGAGGATGCCGGCGTCGGTCATGGCTTCGACGAGGAAGTAGAAGTACGCGGGGCCCGATCCCGAGAGGGCGGTGGCGGCGTCCTGCTGGGATTCGGGAACGCGGAGGGTCTTGCCGACGCCGCCGAAGATCTCCTCCGTGTGGGCGAGGTGCTCGGGGGTGGCGTGGCTGCCGGCGGAGATGACGGACATGCCCTCGTCGACGAGGACGGGGGTGTTCGGCATGACGCGGACGACGGGGGTGCCGGCGGTGAGTCGGTCCTCGATGAACGAGGTGGGAATGCCGGCGGCGGCGCTGATGACGAGGCGGTCGGCGGCGACGTGGGGGGCGAGCTCGTCGAGCAGGCGGCCCATGTCCTGCGGCTTGACCGCCAGGATGAGGGTGTCGGCCCGCTTGGCGGCTTCCGCGTTGGTGACGGTGTCGACGCCGTAGCGGGCGCGGAGTTCTTCTGCGCGTTCGGCGCGGCGTGCGGTGACCAGGAGGTTCGCGGGGCGCCAGCCGGCACGGATCATCCCGCTGAGGAGCGCTTCACCGATCTTGCCGGTGCCGAGGACTGCGACGGTCTGGGTCATGGGTCTTTCACCTCGCCGGAGGGGGCCTTTGGGCCATCCTCGCATCGGCCGGGCCCGGCGTGCGCGGGGCGTCCGAGGGGCGGTCAGGCGGTGCGGCGGCGGAGGGTGGCGGCTCCGAGTCCGAGGACCAGGACGGCGCAACCGGCGACGACGAGGGCGTCGCGGACGAAGTCGCCGGTGACGTCGGAGTGACGGAGCACCTGGTTCATGCCGTCGACGGCGTACGACATCGGCAGGACGTCGGAGATCGCTTCGAGGGCGGGTGCCATCTGGTCGCGCGGGGTGAAGAGGCCGCAGAGGAGCAGCTGGGGAAAGATCACGGCCGGCATGAACTGGACGGCTTGGAACTCGGACGCGGCGAAGGCGGAGACGAAGAGGCCCAGGGCGGTGCCGAGGAGGGCGTCGAGGAGGGCCACCAGGAGCAGGAGCCAGGGGGAGCCGACGACGTCCAGGCCCAGGAACCAGACGGCGAGGCCGGTGGCCAGGACGGACTGGACGACGGCGACGAGCCCGAAGGCGAGGGCGTAGCCGGCGATGAGGTCCGCTTTGCCGAGGGGCATGGCGAGGAGGCGCTCCAGGGTTCCGGAGGTGCGTTCCCTGAGGGTGGCGATGGAGGTGACCAGGAACATCGTGATGAGCGGGAAGATGCCGAGGAGCGAGGCGCCGATGTTGTCGAAGGTCTGCGGGCTTCCGTCGAAGACGTAGCGGAGCAGGAAGAGCATCAGGCAGGGGACGAGGAGCATCAGGGCGATCGAGCGCGGGTCGTGGCGCAGCTGGCGCAGGACGCGGGCGGAGGTGGCGAGGGTGCGGGCGGCGTTCACGGGTGGGGCTCCTCGGGTGCGGTGTGGGCGGCGCGGGCCGCTCGGGTGTTCGCGGCGTCGACGAGGCGGAGGAAGGCCTCTTCGACGGTGGCCGTGTCGTTGCGGCGGCGGAGTGCCTCGGGGGTGTCTTCGGCGAGGATCTCGCCCTCGCGCATGAGGAGGAGCCGGTGGCAGCGTTCGGCCTCGTCCATCACGTGGGAGGAGATGAGGAGGGTGGTGCCGCGGTCGGCGGCGATGCGGTGGAAGAGGTCCCACAGGTCGCGGCGGAGGACGGGGTCGAGGCCCACGGTGGGCTCGTCGAGGACGAGGAGTTCCGGTGTGCCGAGGAGGGCGACGGCCAGGGAGACCCGGCTGCGCTGGCCGCCGGAGAGCCGGCCGGCGAGGGAGTCGGCGTGGTCGGCGAGGTCGACGTCGGCGACGGCCCGGTCGACGGCGGTGCGGCGGTCGTGGCGGGCTGCGCGGCCGGGGAGCAGGACGGCGGCGAAGTAGTCGAGGTTCTGGCGGACGGTGAGGTCGTCGTAGACGGAGGGGGCCTGGGTGACGTAGCCGATGCGGGAGCGCAGATCGGGGTCGCCGGCGGGGCGGCCGAGGACCTGGAGGGTGCCGCCGACCTTGGCCTGGGTGCCGACGATCGCGCGCATGAGGGTGGTCTTGCCGCAGCCGGAGGGCCCGAGGAGGCCGGTGATGCGGCCGGCGGGGACGGTGAAGTCGAGGCCGCGGAGGACCGTGCGGGTGCCTCGGACGGCGGTGAGCTGGTGGGCGGTGACGGCTGCGGTGCCGGCCCCGCCCGCCGAGTTATTCATCATGTGATGAATAGTGGGTCCGGAGGTGCCGGCCGTCAAGGACCTGGACCGGACCGACGGAGGGGTTGCCTGCGGAGGGGTTGCCTGCAGAGGAGTGCCCACGGGATGCGCGCACCGGCAGGGGCGCTGGTGGAGGGAGGACGCCGTGGGGTCGCGGGGCGCGGCCCCGGACCGACCGGGCGGCCGGCGGGGGCCGGGCGGCCGGCGGGGGCCGGGCAGACGGCGGGGGCCGGGCAGACGGCGGGGGCCGGCCGGATGGCGCGGGGAGGCTACGTGCGCTTGGGCTTCTTGCGGGCCGCCGGGTTCCCGGTGCGGGCGTTGCGGCGCTTCTCGTACTGCTCCCGGGACTTCTCGTACTCGGCGCGGCGGAGCTTCTCGCCGGGGGCCTCGACGAAGCAGCGGAGGGCGTAGGCCAACAGGGAGCCGATGAAGCCGATCGTCTTGACGCTGCGGAGCGAGTCCTCGCGGGCGGGGTCGTCCGGGCGCCGGAGGAAGCCCTCCCAGGTCTTGCGGAAGGCGATGGCGCTGCAGACCGCGAACATGACGACGACCAGCGCGTTGACGATGCCGCCGACGTCGGCGATCTGCAGGCCCTGGTAGGCGAAGCGCAGGACGAAGCAGGCCGCGACGGCAGCCGCGAGCGAGCCCGCTGCCAGGCCGACGCGGCGCAGCGCGTAGTGGCCGTCGTGGTCGACCCAGGTCGTGCCGAAGAAGCGGATCTCCTCGGGCTGCGGTCCGTCGGTCGTCCGGTGGGTCTGCTGGTCGTCGCTCACGAGGTCGATTATCCCCGGGCGGCGGGAAAGGGGCTCAGCCGCAGCGCGGCGCGACGAGGCCGTCGCTGCCCGTGTACACGTACGCGTCGGAGACGTACTCGCCCGGCGCGATGTTGTCCCAGACGTTCGACGTGCCGTAGGGGCCGCTGATCCACTCGCCGTACTTCTGGCAGTGGATCGCGACCGTGGCGCCGAGCGACAGCACCCGGACGATCGGGTACGCGGTGCTCGGGCCCGAACGCACGTTGAGTCGGTAGCCGGGTGCAACCCCGTAGCGCGTGGTCATGACGTCCTCCCCCTGTGGCGCAAAAGCACTGCGCCGAGTTTCACTCTCCGCGACGCGCAGGCTAGCAAGCCCCACCGACACCGGGGGGACGATGGACTAGGCTCCGTCGGGGCGCGCACGTGCGCGCGACCCGACGGGGAACCACACGGGGGTGGGCGATGCCACCGTTGCGCGGCACCGGTGCCGACCGCGAAGCGGAGGAGCCCGAGTACGCGGGCGACTACCGGCTCCAGGCTTGTCTGGGCGCCGGTGGCATGGGCGTCGTGCACCTCGCGTCCTCGACCTCCGGGCTACGGCTCGCCGTGAAGGTCGTGCACGCACGGTATGCGGAGGACCCCGAGTTCAGGGCGCGTTTCCGCCAGGAGGTCGCTGCTGCCCGTCGGGTCAGCGGGGCCTTCACCGCGCCGGTCGTCGACGCCGACCCCGATGCCGTGCGCCCCTGGATGGCCACCCTCTACGTACCGGGTCCCACCCTCGCGGACCAGGTGAAGCGGAACGGTCCGCTGTCCCCCGCCGAGCTGCGCCGGCTCACCGCCGGGCTCGCGGAGGCGCTGCGGGACATCCACCGGGCCGGCGTCGTCCACCGGGACCTCAAGCCCAGCAACGTCCTGCTCACCGACGGCGGACCCAAGGTCATCGACTTCGGCATCTCCCGCCCCGTCGACAGCGATCTGCACACCGAGACCGGCAAGCTCATCGGCTCGCCGCCCTTCATGGCTCCCGAGCAGTTCCAGCGACCGCGCGAGGTCGGACCCGCCGCGGACGTCTTCGCGCTGGGGTCGGTCCTGGTGCACGCGGCGACCGGGCACGGCCCGTTCGACTCCGACAGCCCCTACATCGTGGCGTACCAGGTCGTCCACGACGAGCCCGATCTGACCGGGGTGCCGGCGGAGCTGGCGCCGCTCATCGCGCGCTGCCTCGCCAAGGACCCCGTCGAGCGGCCGACCCCGGCCCAGGTCATGCAGGCACTGCTGCCGCCCTCGTACGCGGCGGAGGCCTTCATACCGGCGCAGCGGCAGCGGCCCACCCTGCCCGGCGACGGGTCCGGGCCCCCGCACGCCTGGGACGCGGACACCCCGGTGCGGAGCACCATCGGGTCACCCCCGCGCCGCCGGGGCCTGCGGATCCGGCCGCGTCCGACGATCGCCGTGGCCGCCGCACTGGCCTTGGCTGCGGCCGGGTCGTACGCGGCGCTCAGCCCACCGGGGGGCGGCGGGTCGGTGACCCCGCCCCGCCCGGCCGAGGTGGCCAACTCCTTCACCGGCTGGCAGACCGCGGTCCAGGAGCACGGTCCCGGAACCGCCCCGTCCTGTGACCACCGCACGGGCGCGCTGTACTGCACGGCCCGGGGCGTCGACCTCGCCCGGCTCGATCCGGTGACCGGCCGCGTCCTGTGGTCCCGGACCGCCCCCGTCGAGCAGATGCCCCCGACCGGCCCCGTGTTCCTCACCGACGGCCTGGTCGGCGCCGCCTCCGCGACGGGGCCCCTGCAGGCGTACGCGGCCGGAGACGGGGCCCCCGGTTGGCGGGCCGGTTCCGACGTCCCCGAGACGTACTGGCCGGCCGGCTCCGCCGTCGTCCTGTCCGACGGCCTCGGCGGCATCCGGGCGGTCGACGCCCACAGCGGCAAGGAACTCTGGCGGCACGGCCTGGCCGGCTTCGGCGTGCCCCGCCCGGGGCCGTACGACGTGGCCTCCGGGCTGCTGACCGTCTCCGAGGTCTCCTACGACGGGACGCGGACCCGGGTCGGTGCGATCCGCCCCGCCACCGGCGAGGTGGTCTGGCAGCGGGAGCTGGAGGGCCAGCTCGATCCGCTGGGCCACACCGGCGACGGGACGCTGGTGCTCGGGGCGCTGTACGACACCGCCCTGCTCGACGGCCTCGTCCTGGTGGACCCCGGTGCGGGCGCCGACGCCCCGGTGCGCAGGCTCGCCCTGCCGTACCGGATCGACTTCCGGGGCATGGCGGTGCGCGGTGCCGTCGTCCACCTGCTCTCCCCGGACGGGCACCTCGCCGCCTTCGACACCGCCGCTCCCAAGGGGCGGATGCTGTGGGACCTGGAAACGGCCGCGGGGAACGTGTCCCCCCCGGTCCTCGGGCCCGGCGACCGGCTCTACTTCTCCGTCCAGGACGGCCGGCTGCTCGCGGTCGACACCGCGCGCGGGGCGTTGATCGGCCAGACCCGGCCGCGTCTGGAGAACGGTCGACTCGCGTACGCGCCCGTGGTTCCCCCACCGGTGGTCGCCGGGGACCGGGTGTTCGGAACGGCCCCGGACGGGTCCGTGTTCGCGGTGGACGCGCAGGACCCGGAGTCCTGGTGAGGGGCTGAGCCGC
>NZ_JBHYMK010000119.1:0-8177 GCF_042743065.1 Streptomyces sp. NPDC058872 | reverse complement strand
CCCGGCCGGCTGTCGAGGGGAGGGGAACGGGACCGGGGGCGGCGGCCGTAAGACGTCCGGCCGCCGCCCCCGTGGCGCAGGGCGTGCGCTTACGCGGCGAGCTTCGCCAGGGCCGCGTCGATGCGGGTGAGCGTCCGCTCCTTGCCCAGGATCTCCAGGGACTCGAAGAGGGGGAGGCCCACCGTGCGGCCGGTGACGGCGACGCGGACCGGGGCCTGGGCCTTGCCGAGCTTGAGGCCGTGGGCCTCGCCTGCGGCCAGGACGGCGTTCTTGAGCGACTCCGGGTCGCTCCAGTCGGCGTCCACGAGCTTCTCGCGGGCCGTGGCGAGGAGGGCCGCGGGCTCGCCCTTCATGGCCTTGTCCCACGAGGGCTGGTCGAAGACCGGCTCGGGCAGGAAGAGGAAGTCCACGTTCGCCGTGATGTCCGAGAGGACGGTCAGACGGGTCTGGGCGTGCGGGGCGATCCGCTCCCAGGCGACCGGGTCGAAGTCCTCGGGGGCCCAGGGGGCGTGCGGGGCCCGGAGCCAGGGCTCGCAGGCCGCGGCGAAGGCCTTCACGTCCAGCATGCGGATGTGGTCGGCGTTGATCGACTCGGCCTTCTTGAGGTCGAAGCGCGCCGGGTTGGCGTTCACGTCGGCGATGTCGAACTTCGCCACCATCTCGGAGATGGTGAAGATGTCCTGGTCGGCCGAGAAGGACCAGCCGAGGAGCGACAGGTAGTTCAGGAGGCCCTCGGGGAGGAAGCCGCGCTCCCGGTAGAGGTTGAGGGAGGCCTGCGGGTCGCGCTTGGAGAGCTTCTTGTTGCCCTCGCCCATCACGTACGGCAGGTGGCCGAAGGAGGGGATCTCCTTGGCGACGCCCAGCTCGATCAGCGCCTTGTAGAGCGCGATCTGGCGCGGGGTGGAGGAGAGCAGGTCCTCGCCGCGCAGGACGTGGGTGATCTCCATCAGAGCGTCGTCGACCGGGTTGACCAGGGTGTAGAGGGGGGCGCCGTTGGCCCGGAGGATGCCGTAGTCCGGCACGTTGTCCGGGGTGAAGGTGAGCTCGCCGCGGACCAGGTCGGTGAAGGTGATCGGCTCGTCGGGCATCTTGAAGCGGACGATGGACTCGCGACCCTCGGCGCGGTAGCGCTCGATGCGCTCGTCGCTCAGGTTGCGGCAGGTGCCGTCGTAACCCGACGGCTTGCCGGCCAGGCGAGCGGCGTCACGGCGGGCCTCCAGCTCCACGGCGGTGCAGAAGCAGGGGTACGCGTACCCGCCGGCGAGCAGCTTGTCGGCGACGTCCTTGTAGATGTCCATCCGCTGCGACTGACGGTACGGCGCGTGCGGGCCGCCGGTCTCGGGGCCCTCGTCCCAGTCGAGGCCGAGCCACTTCAGCGAGTCGAGGAGCTGGTCGTACGACTCCTCGGAGTCGCGCGCAGCATCGGTGTCCTCGATGCGGAAGACCATGGTGCCCTGGTTGTGCCGGGCGAAGGCCCAGTTGAAGAGGGCGGTGCGGACCAGGCCCACGTGGGGGTTGCCGGTCGGGGAGGGACAGAAACGGACGCGGGGGGGTGCCCCCTGCTCAAGTGGAGTCGAGAGCTTGGGGGAATTCGCGTTAGCCACGCTTGATCACCTTGTTGGTGAGAGTGCCGATGCCTTCGATGGTGACGGCGACCTCGTCGCCGACGTTGAGGGGGCCGACCCCGGCGGGAGTGCCGGTGAGGATGACGTCTCCGGGGAGCAGCGTCATGGCCTCGGTGATGTGGACGACCAGGTCCTCGATGGAGCGGATCATGTCGCTCGTGCGACCCAGCTGGCGTTGTTCGCCGTTGACCGTGGCCTGGATGGTCAGGTCGCTCGGATCGAGGTCGGTCTCCACCCAGGGGCCCAAGGGGCAGGAGGTGTCGAAGCCCTTGGCGCGGGCCCACTGCTTCTCGCGCTGCTGGGCGTCGCGGGCGGTGACGTCATTGGCGCAGGTGTAGCCGAAGACGACGTCCTTGACGCGCTCGCGGGGCACCTCGCGGCACATGCGGCCGATGACCACGGCCAGTTCGGCCTCGTGGTGCAGCTCGCGGGAGAAGGAGGGGTACTCGATGGCGTCGCCGGGGCCGATCACCGAGGTGGTGGGCTTGAAGAAGGCGACGGGGACGTCGGGGACCTCGTTGCCGAGTTCGGCGGCGTGCTCCGCGTAGTTGCGGCCGATGGCCACGACCTTGTTGGGGAGCACGGGCGGCAGGAGCCGTACCTTGCTCAGCGGGACCTTGGTGCCGCTGAGCTCGAAGTCGGTGTACGGAATGCCCTTGATGATGTCGAGGACCAGGCCGCCGGACTCGACGGTTCCCTCGCCCTCCACGGCGCCGAAGGCCACGTTGCCGTCGATGGAGAATCTGGCGATGCGCACGAGTGCTGTCGCCCCTCACTTGCTACTGGCTGGAGTCTGACGGTCCAGGCTAACGCGGCGGGGGCGGCCGACCGGCGATGCCGTCGGGCCGAGGGAGTGGCGGCGGGGCGGTGACCGCGGTCAGCGGGAGACGGTGGCGTACGGCTGGGGCTCGTACGGGGCCGGGGGCTGCATGAGGACGGTGCGGCGCGGGTTGGCCGTCCGCCCCGGCAGCTCGACCGCGTACTCCGGACGGGCACCCCGGTCGAGCTGTGCGGCGTCCGAGAGGTGCACGAGGGTGGAACGGCGGGGGTTGGCCGTGTTGCGCAGCGTCGTCGTCTTCATGGCGGTGTTCAGACCCTGTTCCGGGACGGGCACCCGTATGGGCGCGTAGGGGTGTAAAGCGTCAGGCTAAACATGCAGTTCCCTTGGAATGCATGACCGAGACACCGATCCGCATGTGAGTTTGCTCACCCTTGAGTGAATATTTGGGGCATTACGGACCGTCGCGGGTCATCACGGAAAGGGACATTCCGCTTTAATGCTCTATTCCGCTCCTGATCATGTCGACTGGGACACACGGGGATGCCGGGCTATTGGGGCAGAAAAGTCCGAATGATCCACGATTACCTTCTACGTGGGGTGACATCCCATGTACGCGTTGTCATGCCCCTCTGGTCACAACACGCAGCCCTTGTTGGAGATCCGGCACTGTGCTGGAATTCCACGCACCGCCGCAGGTTTCAAGCCGGCGCGCAGGAGGCGCAACGCAGCGCCGGCCAAGTGGCGGAGAAGGGGGAACTGCGCCGGTCACCGACGACCACCTGGGGTGCTCCAAGCACCCCGCCGACGCCGACACCGTCCTCTCCGTTCACCCGGAAGGACGCCTGGTCCAGAGGTTGCGACGCTAGTGCAGGGACGTTTCAAGAGGGATGGCTCGGGGTCTCCCCAGGCCCGCCAGGGCCGAGCGGATGCTCCGGCGGAGCAGGAACCGCGTACCGGGACCGACCGTGGTCCCTCGGCCTCGCGCACCCCGAACCAGGGTCAGGCCCCGTCCGGCGAAGGCGGTGACGGCGGCAAGCGCGCGAGCGCTGCGGCCCCGCCCGCCGAGCCGACGCCCACACCCCCCAAGGTCCGGTCCGAGAACGAGGTCGGGCCTCGAATAGCCCTGCGCAACTGGCGCATCTCCACGCGCCTGGTCGCACTCCTCACCCTCCCCGTGGTCGCGGCCACGACCCTGGGCGGCATCCGCATCGGCGACTCGCTCCAGGACATGGAGCAGCTCGACCACATGCAGCTGCTCACCAAGCTGACCCGTGAGGCGACGGACCTCGCGCAGGCCCTCCAGGCCGAGCGCGACCTGTCCGCGGGCCCGCTGGCCAACGACCGGCCGATCAGCGACTACCAGGTCGCCAACCCGCGCCGGAAGACGGACCGGGAACTGAAGGCCTTCCTCGACGCCACCGAGGAGATCCCGGCGTCCGAGGGCGACGAGGCGCTGCGGAGCATCCGCCAGAACGTCAGCCAGATCGCCTCACAGGTCACCGAGCTCCACGCCATCCGGGGCAGCGCCTACAAGAAGGGCGTCTCCAACTCGGTGACGGTCGAGGCGTACAGCCGCCTCATCCGCTCGCTGCTCAGCCTGTCCCAGGACATGGCACAGGCGACCAGCAACCCCGAGATGATCAAGCGGACCCGTGCGCTCGCCGCGTTCTCGTCCGCCAAGGAGTACGCCTCCATCCAGCAGGCGATCATCGCGGCCGCGCTCCCGCCGAGCGACCGGACCTCCGGCAAGATCCAGCAGGGTGACCGCCTCTACGGCGAGGCCGCCCTCAACAGTGAGGGCGACGAGCTCAAGTCGTTCCGGGCTATCTACGAGTCCACCGGTGGCGACGCCAACGAGCGGACCGAGTCGCTGAACTCCGGCGACCCGTCGATCGTCGCGGCCGACAAGTACGCCGAGCGCGTGCTGAACTCGGACAACGGGATGGCGGGCGCCGCCAAGCGCGGTTACCTGAACTTCACCGACGAGTACAGCACCAAGATCACGGCCATGAACCGCATCGAGCGCGGTCTGCTCGGCGACATGGAGACGATGGCCCGTGAGCTGAAGCAGGAGTCGCAGCGCGAAGCCATCATCAACGGTGCGCTGATCCTCCTCGTCCTCGGCGTCTCCCTCATCGGTGCCTTCGTCGTGTCCCGGTCCATGATCCGGTCGCTGCGCAGGCTGCAGGACACCGCGACCAAGGTCGCCCAGGACCGTCTGCCCGAGCTCGTCAAGCAGCTCTCCGAGTCCGACCCGCAGGACGTCGACACCTCCGTGGAATCGGTCGGTGTGCACTCCCGGGACGAGATCGGCCAGGTGGCCGCGGCCTTCGACGACGTGCACCGCGAGGCCGTCCGCCTCGCCGCCGAGCAGGCCCTCCTCCGGGGCAACGTCAACGCGATGTTCACCAACCTCTCGCGGCGTTCCCAGGGCCTCATCCAGCGCCAGCTCTCGCTCATCTCCGAGCTGGAGTCCCGCGAGGCCGACCCGGACCAGCTCTCCTCGCTCTTCAAGCTCGACCACCTCGCGACCCGCATGCGCCGGAACGGCGAGAACCTCCTCGTCCTCGCCGGTGAGGAGCCGGGACGCCGCTGGACCCGTCCGGTCCCGCTGGTCGACGTCCTGCGTGCCGCCGCCTCCGAGGTGGAGCAGTACGAGCGCATCGAACTGGCCGCGGTCCCGGCCACCGAGGTCGCCGGCCGGGTCGTCAACGACCTCGTCCACCTGCTCGCCGAGCTCCTGGAGAACGCCACCTCGTTCTCCTCCCCCCAGACCAAGGTCCGGGTCACCGGTCACGCGCTGCCCGACGGCCGGGTGCTGGTCGAGATCCACGACACCGGAATCGGCCTCTCCCCCGAGGACCTCGCCGCGATCAACGAGCGGCTCGCCTCGCCGCCCACCGTGGACGTCTCGGTCTCCCGCCGCATGGGCCTCTTCGTGGTCGGCCGCCTGTCCCTGCGACACGGCATCCGGATCCAGCTCCGCCCCTCCGACTCGGGCGGCACCACCGCCCTCGTCATGCTCCCCGTCGACGTCGCCCAGGGCGGCAAGAAGCCCATGCCCAAGCCGGGCGCGGGCGGTCAGGGCGCCGTGCCGCAGGGCGGCTCCGCCCCCGGCGGTCGGCTCCCGGGCGGCCCCGGCGCGAACGGCGGTCCCGGCGGCGGACGCCCGGGCGGCGCTCCCTCGTCAGCGGCCGGTCGTCTCGGCGCCGGTGCCAGTGCGGCGCGCGGTCAGGTCGGTGCGGGCGGTCCCCGGGCCGCGCTGCCCGCCCGTGACGGTGCCCCGCTCGCCGGCGGCCCGCAGGGTCCCCAGCAGCCCCGCACCCCCCAGCCGCAGAACGCCCAGGCCGAGCAGACCGGCCAGCTCCCGCAGGTCCCCCCGACCCCGCAGGCTCCCCAGGCCCCGCAGTCGTCGGACCCGCTGCGTCCGGGCCCCGGCGGAAACGGCCTCATCGGCGGTGCCGCGAGCGCGATCCCGTCCCGCACGGACGTGTGGGGCCACCAGTCCGGTCCCGCGGCGCAGGCGCCGCAGGGCCAGGCCCAGCAGGGCGGTTACGGCGCCCCGCACACCGAGCAGCAGCGCCCGCAGGCCGCGAGCTGGGGCAACGACCCGACGCAGCAGCCGGTCCGACGGCCGCAGCAGGAGATGTCCCCGCTGGACGCCCCGCGCGGCCACGAGGAGCCGGACGCGACGGGCCGCTTCGGCTCGACGGCCGCCCCGCAGGGTCCCGGCTCCACGGGTCAGTTCCCGCGCCCCGACTTCGGTGCCCCGCAGGGTCCCGGCTCCACCGGCCAGTTCCCGCGCCCCGACTTCGGTGTCCCGCAGCAGCCGCAGGCCCCGCAGGGATACCAGGGCGGCCAGCAGCAGTTCGGTCAGCAGGACCCGGCGTCGACGGCGCAGTTCCCGCGCCAGGACTTCGGTGCCCCGCAGGGTCCCGGTTCCACCGGCCAGTTCCCGCGCCCCGACTTCGGTGTCCCGCAGCAGCCGCAGGCCCCGCAGGGATACCAGGGCGGCCAGGGCGGCCAGCAGCAGTTCGGTCAGCAGCCCTTCGTGCCGCAGGCCCAGCCGCAGGCGCCGCGCCAGCGGACCGGTGACGAGTTCGGTGCTCCCCGCCCGGCCGAACCGGCCCAGCCGCAGCTCCAGCAGCCGCGCCGCCCGGAGGCCCTGCCGCCGGCCGGCGGTGCGGGTGACGGTCGTGCCCCGGCGTACGACGGGACGGACCCCAACTGGTTCCAGCAGGAGCAGGGCCAGCAGGCTCCGACCGGCGGCCGTGGGCCGGAGGCGATGCGGACGGGGCAGACCCCGATCGTGTCGCAGCCGTCCGCCCAGGGACACCGTCCGGCCGGCAACCCGGCCGCCGACGGCGACCGGCAGAACGGCGCGGCCGCCTGGCGGACCTCGCCCAACGACGAGTTGGTGCGCCAGGCGGAGCGGGTGCGCAAGCCCGCGGCCGGCGGCGTCACCACCTCCGGCCTTCCGCGCCGCGTGCCGAAGGCCAACCTCGTACCCGGGACCGCCCAGGAGCAGGCCCATGCGGCCGGCCCCCAGGTCTCGCGTGCACCCGACGACGTCCGCGGCCGGCTCACGAATCTGCGCCGCGGCATCCAGCAGGGCCGCCAGGCCGGCAACTCGACCACGGGTAGCCACCACCTCGGCCCGAACCACCAGCAGGAGCGTTAGTTGAGCGCGATGAGCCAGGCGGCGCAGAATCTAAACTGGTTGATCACCAACTTCGTGGACAACACCCCCGGGGTGTCGCACACGGTGGTGGTCTCCGCCGACGGACTCCTGCTGGCGATGTCCGAAGGATTCCCCCGCGACCGCGCCGACCAGCTGGCGGCGGTCGCATCCGGACTCACCTCGCTGACCGCGGGCGCGTCCCGGATCTTCGAGGGCGGTCCCGTGGCACAGACCGTGGTGGAGATGGAGCGCGGCTTCCTCTTCCTCATGTCCGTCTCGGACGGCTCCTCGCTGGCCGTGCTCGCACACCCCGATTGCGACATCGGCCTCGTGGGCTACGAGATGGCGCTGCTGGTCGACCGGGCCGGCAGCGTGCTCACCCCGGATCTCCGCGCGGAGCTCCAGGGCAGCCTGCTCCACTAGGCCCCGCACACCGGCCCCCCGTCCGCATCGACCGACGGGACGGTACGCCCCTCCGTACCGTCCCGGCACCGTTCACCGTCCGGCCGCCCCACCCGGCCCCCCACCGGCCCCATCAGACGGCAGAAAGTTTGCTGTCACGCCCGGAGGATTCATGACCCCGCCCCCCGCCTCTCACGATCCGTACGGCTCTTCAGCCGACGAGTACGGACATGAGGGCGACCAGCCGCTGGTGCGTCCGTACGCGATGACCGGCGGTCGGACCCGGCCGCGCTACCAGCTCGCCATCGAGGCGCTGGTCAGCACGACCGCCGACCCGGCGCACCTCGCCACGCTCCTGCCGGAGCACCAGCGGATCTGCCACCTCTGCCGCGAGGTCAAGTCGGTGGCCGAGGTGTCGGCACTCCTGTCGATGCCGCTCGGTGTCGCCCGGATCCTCGTCGCCGACCTGGCGGAGGCCGGCATGGTGGCGATCCACCAGCCGGGCAACGGAGAGACCGGCGGCACGCCGGACGTGACACTGCTCGAAAGGGTGCTCAGTGGACTTCGCAAGCTCTAACGGCGCGGCCAGATCGACCACCAGCGCGAAGATCGTGGTGGCGGGCGGCTTCGGCGT
Organism: Streptomyces sp. NPDC058872; assembly: GCF_042743065.1. NCBI lineage: Bacteria > Bacillati > Actinomycetota > Actinomycetes > Kitasatosporales > Streptomycetaceae > Streptomyces > Streptomyces sp. NPDC058872. The sequence goes on along the minus strand of NZ_JBHYMK010000119.1, from coordinate 54 downwards.
GGGCAAGACCACGTTCGTCGGCGCCGTCTCGGAGATCAACCCGCTGCGTACCGA
>NZ_JBHYMK010000118.1:0-8454 GCF_042743065.1 Streptomyces sp. NPDC058872 | reverse complement strand
ACTCGACGGTACTCGACGGTCCGGACGGGCCCGCGCCCGCGCGGGCCCGCCCCCTCCGATGTGTGCGACGGGACCGCCCCGCGCCGGAGGACCGTTACGGCAGGGCCAGCATCCGCTCCAGGGCGAGCTTGGCGAAGCTCTCGGTCTCCTTGTCGACCTGGATCTGGTTGACGAGGTTGCCCTCGGCCAGGGACTCCAGGGTCCACACCAGGTGCGGCAGGTCGATCCGGTTCATGGTCGAGCAGAAGCAGACGGTCTTGTCGAGGAAGACGATGTCCTTGCCCTGGTCGGCATAGCGGTTCGCCAGTCGTCGGACCAGGTTCAGCTCGGTGCCGATGGCCCACTTCGAGCCGGCCGGGGCCGCCTCCAGGGTGTTGATGATGTACTCGGTCGAGCCCACGTAGTCCGCGGCGGCGACGACCTCGTGCTTGCACTCGGGGTGCACGAGCACGTTCACGCCCGGGATGCGCTCGCGCACGTCGTTCACCGAGTCCAGCGAGAAGCGGCCGTGCACCGAGCAGTGGCCCCGCCACAGGATCATCTTGGCGGACCGCAGCTCCTCGGCGGTGAGGCCGCCGTTCGGCTTGTGCGGGTTGTAGACCACGCAGTCGTCCAGGGACATGCCCATGTCGCGGACGGCGGTGTTGCGGCCCAGGTGCTGGTCGGGCAGGAAGAGGACCTTCTCGCCCTGCTCGAAGGCCCAGTCCAGGGCGCGCTTGGCATTGGACGAGGTGCAGATGGTGCCCCCGTGCTTGCCGGTGAAGGCCTTGATGTCGGCCGAGGAGTTCATGTACGAGACGGGTACGACCTGCTCGGCTATGCCGGCTTCGGTCAGGACGTCCCAGCACTCGGCGACCTGCTCCGCGGTGGCCATGTCGGCCATCGAGCAGCCGGCCGCGAGGTCGGGCAGGACGACCTTCTGGTCGTCGCCGGTGAGGATGTCGGCCGACTCCGCCATGAAGTGCACGCCGCAGAAGACGATGTACTCGGCCTCCGGCTTGGCGGCCGCGTCGCGCGCGAGCTTGAAGGAGTCGCCGGTGACGTCGGCGAACTGGATGACCTCGTCGCGCTGGTAGTGGTGGCCGAGCACGAAGACCTTGTCCCCGAGCTTCTCCTTCGCGGCGCGGGCGCGCTCCACGAGGTCCGGGTCGGAGGGCGACGGCAGATCGCCAGGACACTCCACGCCGCGCTCGCTCTTCGGGTCGGCCTCGCGACCGAGCAGGAGCAGGGCGAGCGGCGTCGGCTGGACGTCGAGGGGCTGGGCGGTGGTCACGTCACGCACCCTTTCTTCGGGGAACCTTTTCGTCTAAATGACGCTATCTATCATAACCGCTTTACGTCATATTGACGATGTCCATAGTGTCGATGTGACGAATTCGCCGTCCGCGCTTCCGGACGGGGTGTGCGAGCATGAAAGGGGAAAGACCCCACTCGGCCCGGAATGAATCCGGGGCACCGTCGGTTGCAACCGGCGGCAAGCAGTCTCCGTACACACCGGGAGAGAAGCAGATGTCCGTATCGGACGAGAAGACCACTGTCAGCGACGGCATCCTCCTGTCCGACGCCGCCGCGGCGAAGGTCAAGGCCCTCCTCGACCAGGAAGGCCGCGATGACCTGGCCCTGCGCGTCGCCGTTCAGCCCGGTGGCTGCTCCGGCCTGCGTTACCAGCTCTTCTTCGACGAGCGCTCGCTCGACGGCGACGTCGTGAAGGACTTCGACGGCGTCAAGGTCGTCACCGACCGCATGAGCGCCCCGTACCTGGGCGGCGCGTCGATCGACTTCGTCGACACGATCGAGAAGCAGGGCTTCACCATCGACAACCCCAACGCCACCGGCTCCTGCGCCTGCGGCGACTCGTTCAGCTAAGTCCGTGCACCCATGAGGGCGGCGTCCCCGGAACCTCCCGGGGGCGCCGCCCTCATGCACGTCCGGGTGCGGTCAGCGCCGCGGCACCGGCTGACCGCTCGCCCCGTCGACCACGGCCCTGGACCCCAGGGGAGCGTCGAGCGGCACCGTCTTGGTGACCTCCACCGCCATGGCCACGCACGCCCTGTCCGGGTCGACGGGCTCCTCCGCCACGCGGACCGTCACCCGCTCCCGGGCCTCCTGCGCCGTGACCGTGTACGTGCTGCACACCCCGCCCCAGAAGGTGACGGCCAGCTTCCGGCCGTCCCCCTCCGTCCGGTACGACTCGATCTGCCGGACCGGCGCCGTGCCCTCGGCCGGCGGTGACGGCTTCACCGGCGGTGCCAGGTGCTCCGGCGCCACCGCCGTCTTCGTCACCGTGTACGGGGGGCCGTCCACGGGGTCCGCCGTGAACAACCACGCCGGCACGAGCAGCCGCTCGCCCGCGACGTCGTGGGCGACCAGACCGAAGACCGCGGCCGTCACCGGCACCTGCCTCGGCTCCACGATCGGCTGGCAGGGCGTGCCCCCGGGCTTCCCCGGACCGCCTTCCGTCCCGGCACCGTCCGTGCCCGCCGGCGGATCGGTCGCGCAATCGACCGTCCCGGGCGGATCGATCGCCCTCGTGTCCTCATTGAGCGCCGCGAGTGCCCGCTCGGCCCCGATCACCGGATAGCTGTCGCCCTTCACCGGCTGCTTGAGCATCCCGCTCCCGGCGACCGGTCGACCGTCCGGGCCGATGTGCAGCCCCGTCGACCAGCCGTAGGTCGGCAGCCCGTCCACCACCGGATCGGCGTTGACCACCCGTACCGACCCGTTCATCACCTGGGTCGCGGTCAGCTTCGCGTCGTCCTGACCGAGCGCCTTCAGGACGGGCACCGCCGCGGCCTTCGCCGCCGCCTCGCTCACCGGAGGACCACTCGGCAGGGGCTTTCCCTCGCCCGGGGGCGGGCAGGCCTTGCCCTTCAGGCAGGAGTCGCCCACCGGGGCGCCGTCGTACCAGGTGTACGTCCAATTGCCGGGGGCCGCCTTCGCCACGTCCAGGCGGGGCCCCTGGCCGTCCTTCTCGGGGCGGATCGTCCACACGTCCCCGACCAGTACCGGCCGGCCCTCGAACCCGAGAGCCTCGGCCAGCCTGGTCACCTCCGCCGAGGTGACCAGGCCCTCGGGCCGGTGGACCGCGGCCGAGGAGGGCCCCTGGGGGAGTGGGCCCTTGGATTGGTAGACCGTCCCGGTCGGGCCACCGCCCGGGTCCGGCTCTCCGGGAGCGATCCCGGGACCGCCGTCGGCGGCCCCGGGTCCCAGGGGCAGGGGCGACCCCGCGACGGCGGCGCCCTCGGCCGCCCCGACCGGCGTCGCCTTCGCGTCCATCCCGCCGCCTGACCCGGTGGCCGCGACGGCGAGGTAGACGCCGCCGCCCCCGGCGAGCAGCACGCCCGCCGCCACCGAGGCGGCGAGGACGTTCCGTCGCCTCCGCACGTTCTCCGTACCGCTCACCGCAACACTCCCTCATCTCGACCGGACGCCGATGGGACGGAGCGGAGGGGCGAACGGTTCCCGTCCGTCAGCCGCCGTACTCGACGGTGGCGTCGATCAGCCGGGCCGAGGCCGCGGGCACGACCACTCCGTGGATCGATGCGGGGGAGACCGGCGCGGGCGCGGGCGGGACCGGAGCGACCCAGTGGGGGGCCATCCGAACGCCGTCCCCGCGCAGCTGGGCGAGGCTCAGGTCGGACTCGTGTCGCTCACCGGGAGCGGGATGCGTGGTCATGGCCGCACCGTATGCACCGCACCACTCCGGAGAAAAGGCCTACTCTGGGGTAGTTTCCACTGTTCGGCAGCGCACCCCTCAACGGGTAGCGTGAAGGGTCGACCGCTCGTTGCCCACCATCACCCTTCGTCCGAGCGCCTCGTGCGCCCCTCTCGCATCCCGCAGGAGCACCCAGCCGTGCGTATCGCAGTCACCGGCTCCATCGCCACCGACCACCTCATGACCTTTCCCGGCCGGTTCGCCGACCAGCTCGTGGCCGACCAGCTCCACACGGTGTCCCTCTCCTTCCTCGTCGACAACCTCGACGTCCGCCGGGGCGGCGTCGGCCCGAACATCTGCTTCGGCATGGGGCAGCTCGGCGGCAACCCGATCCTGGTCGGCGCGGCCGGCTACGACTTCGACGAGTACCGGGCCTGGCTCGACCGCCACGGCGTCGACACCGGCTCGGTCCGCATCTCCGAGGTGCTGCACACCGCCCGCTTCGTCTGCACCACGGACAAGGACCACAACCAGATCGGCTCCTTCTACACCGGCGCCATGAGCGAGGCCCGGCTGATCGAGCTGAAGGCCGTCGCCGACCGGGTCGGGGGGCTGGACCTGGTCCTGATCGGAGCCGACGACCCCGAGGCGATGCTCCGGCACACCGAGGAGTGCAAGACGCGCGAGATCCCCTTCGCGGCGGACTTCTCGCAGCAGATCGCGCGCATGGACGGAGAGGAGATCCGTACCCTCCTCGACGGCGCGACCTACCTCTTCTCCAACGAGTACGAGAAGGGCCTCATCGAGTCCAAGACGGGCTGGACCGAGGAGGAGATCCTCTCCCGCGTCGGCCACCGGGTCACCACCCTCGGCTCGCGCGGGGTCCGCATCGAGCGGGTCGGCGAGACCCCGATCGAGGTCGGCTGCCCCGAGGAGACGGCCAAGGTCGACCCCACCGGCGTCGGCGACGCCTTCCGCGCCGGCTTCCTCACGGGCCTGTCCTGGGGCGTCGGGCACACCCGTGCGGCGCAGGTCGGCTGCATGCTGGCGACGCTGGTGATCGAGACCCTGGGCACCCAGGAGTACACGATGCGGCGGGCGCACTTCATGGAGCGCTTCACCAAGGCGTACGGCGAGGAAGCCGCCGCGGACGTCCGCACCCACCTGTCCTGACCCGGCGGCACCGCCCCGGCCAGGCCTCCCGTGCCCGGTCGGGGCGGCGTCCCGTCAGACCAGTCGGCGGACCACGTACGCCGCGCCGCCCCGGGGCGAGGGCTCCTCGCCCACGTACTCCTGGCCCCGCATCTCGCACCACGCCGGAACGTCCAGACGGGCCGCTTCGTCGTCCGACAGCACCGTCACCGTCCCGCCCACCGGGACCCCTCCGATCGCCTTCGCCAGTTCGATCACCGGGATGGGGCACCGCCGACCCAGGGAGTCGACCACGAGCGACCCCGCGGGAGTCGGAGCGGACGGGGCGGCTCCGGGCGCGCCGAGCCGCTCCCGCACCCCCGCCACCAGTCCCGGCAGAACCGCGAGGAAGCGGTCCACGTCCCCTTCGGACGTGCCGGCCGGCAGGGACACCCGGACGTTCCCCTCGCTCAGCACCCCCATGGCGCGCAGCACATGACTGGGCGTCAGCGTCGAGCTCGTGCAGGACGAACCGGAGGAAACGGAGAAACCCTCCCGGTCCAGCTCGTGCAGCAGCGTCTCCCCGTCGACGTACAGACAGGAGAAGGTGACCAGATGGGGAAGCCGCCGGACCGGGTCGCCCACCACCTCCACGTCCGGCACCACCTCAGGCACCCGCGTCCGGATCCGGTCCACCAGGACCCGGAGCCGTGCCCCCTCGGCCTCCGCCTCCGCCCGGACCGCCCGCAGCGAAGCCGCCGCCGCCACGATCGCCGGCAGGTTCTCGAAACCGGGCGCCCGGCCCGACTCCCGCTCGTCGGCCGGACCTTGCGGGGCGAACCGGACGCCCTTGCGCACGGCGAGCAGCCCGACGCCCGCGGGGCCGCCCCACTTGTGCGCGCTCGCCGTCAGCAGTGACCAGCCCCCGGCCACCGGACCCCAGCCCAGTGACTGGGCCGCGTCCACGAGCAGCGGCACTTCCGCCGCCCGGCAGGCCTCGGCCACTTCGGCCACCGGCTGCTCGGTGCCCACCTCGTGATTGGCCGACTGGAGACAGGCCAGGGCCGTCCCCGGGCCCAGCGCCTCCGCGAAGGCCTCCGGGTCCACCCCTCCCGAGCGGCCCACCGGCACCTCGACCACCGTGCCCCCCGCAGCCGAGTGGGCCTCGCCCGCGTGCAGGACGGAGGAGTGCTCGACGGCGGACACCACGAGCCGGTTCCCGACGCGCCGACGGCCCGCGAGCGCCCCGGAGACCCCCGCGTGAACCGCGCGCGTCCCCGAAGGGGTGAACACGAGCTCGTCCGGGCGGCACCCCACCGCCTCCGCGGAGGCCTCCCGGGCCGCGTCGAGCAGCAGCCTGGCCCGACGCCCCTCCCGGTAGAGCCGGGCGGGGTCGGCCCATCCCTCGTCCAGGGAGGCGAGCAGCGCCTGGCGGGCGACGGGGTGCAGCGGAGCGGCGGACGCGGCGTCGAAGTACGGCATCTGACCACGGTAGGGCCCGGAGGTCCGCACGGGCGGTGAGCCCTCGTCAGAAGTGCGGTCGAGCAGGACGCCAGGCCGCCGAACGGGGGGTGCGCGGGTCCTGCCGGAAGCCCAGACTCCACCCCTTCGGGGACTCGGACGGCGCGTTGGGCACCCTCCCCGCGCGACCTCAAATAGCGTCCAGTAGGGTTTGGTCCGCATAAACATCCAAACCCCTGCCCGCGGCCGGGGCGGCGACCGACCAGCGAGACGGACGGCCGTGGCCGACCACTGCGGGCCGAGACTCTCGGGAAGGCGCTACGTGAGTCCCAACGGCTCCGACCGCTCGTCGCGGCGCCCGATGCGGCGGAAGCTGCCGCAGGTGCTGACTGCGGGCCTGATCCTGGCGACAGCCACGGGCTGCTCGTACAACTGGGAAGACTTTCCCCGCCTTGGCATGCCCACCCCCGTCACGGAAGAGGCGCCTCGGATCCTCTCCCTGTGGCAGGGCTCCTGGGCCGCGGCCCTGATCACGGGCATCCTCGTGTGGGGCCTGATCCTCTGGGCCACCATCTTCCACCGGCGCAGCCGGACCAAGGTCGAGGTGCCTCCGCAGACCCGTTACAACATGCCCATCGAGGCGCTGTACACGGTCACCCCCCTCATCATCGTCTCGGTGCTCTTCTACTTCACCGCACGCGACGAGTCGAAGCTCCTCGAACTCTCCCCGAAGCCGGCCCACACCATCAACGTGGTCGGCTACCAGTGGAGCTGGGGCTTCAACTACGTCGAGGACGTGCCCGGTGTGTCGGGCGACGCCAAGACGGACAAGAACCTCGGTTCGATTCCGGACAAGTTCCGTGAGGACTTCCCGGCGAACGCGGGCGGCGTCTACGACGCCGGCATCCCCGGCGACCGGAACCCGCAGACCGGCAACCCGGGGCCGACCCTGTGGCTGCCGAAGGGCGAGAAGGTCCGGTTCGTCCTGACCTCCCGTGACGTCATCCACTCCTTCTGGGTGGTGCCCTTCCTCATGAAGCAGGACGTCATCCCGGGTCACACCAACTCCTTCGAGGTGACCCCGACGCAGGAAGGCACCTTCCTCGGCAAGTGCGCCGAACTGTGCGGTGTCGACCACTCCCGGATGCTCTTCAACGTCAAGGTGGTCTCCCCGGAGCGCTACCAGCAGCACCTGAAGGAGCTGGCCGAGAAGGGGCAGACCGGCTACATCCCGTCTGGCATCGAGCAGACGGACCCGGCCAGGAATGCGGAGAAGAACCAACTGTGAGCATCCACAACGAAACCCAGGGTGCCGCCGCAGCTGAGGACTCGTACGAGAACGAGCTGCCCGTACGGCGCAAGCAGCCCGGCAACGTGGTCGTCAAGTGGCTGACCACCACTGACCACAAGACGATCGGCACGCTCTACCTGGTCACGTCGTTCGTCTTCTTCTGCATCGGCGGACTCATGGCGCTCTTCATGCGCGCCGAGCTGGCCCGTCCGGGTACGCAGATCATGTCGAACGAGCAGTTCAACCAGGCGTTCACGATGCACGGCACGATCATGCTGCTGATGTTCGCGACGCCGCTGTTCGCCGGATTCGCGAACTGGATCATGCCGCTGCAGATCGGCGCGCCCGACGTGGCGTTCCCGCGGCTGAACATGTTCGCCTACTGGCTCTACCTCTTCGGCTCGATCATCGCGGTGGCCGGCTTCCTCACCCCGCAGGGTGCGGCCGACTTCGGCTGGTTCGCCTACTCCCCGCTGTCGGACGCGGTCCGCTCGCCGGGCGTCGGCGCCGACATGTGGATCATGGGTCTGGCCTTCTCCGGCTTCGGCACGATCCTCGGTTCGGTCAACTTCATCACCACGATCATCTGCATGCGCGCTCCGGGCATGACGATGTTCCGCATGCCGATCTTCACCTGGAACGTGCTGCTGACCGGTGTCCTGGTCCTGCTCGCCTTCCCGGTCCTGGCGGCGGCGCTGTTCGCCCTCGAGGCGGACCGCAAGTTCGGTGCCCACGTCTTCGACGCGGCCAACGGCGGCGCATTGCTCTGGCAACACCTCTTCTGGTTCTTCGGACACCCAGAGGTGTACATCATCGCCCTACCGTTCTTCGGCATCATCTCCGAGGTCATCCCGGTCTTCAGCCGCAAGCCGATGTTCGGCTACATCGGCCTGGTGGCCGCGACGATCGCGATCGC
>NZ_JBHYMK010000117.1:0-8740 GCF_042743065.1 Streptomyces sp. NPDC058872 | reverse complement strand
GGGGGGGGGGGGGGCCCGGGGTGGGGGGCCCCCCCGCCCGCTCCTGGTCCCCGCCCCGACGAAGCGGGGGCGGGGGTCAGCGGAAGGTCAACGCCCCTGGAGGGACTTGACGTTGTCGCCGAAGGTCCAGCCCTTCGAGCCGTCCCAGTTGATCGACCAGGTCATGAGCCCCTTCAGCGAACCGCCGAAGGCGTTCCACGACTGGCCGACCAGGCCCGGCGACATGTAGCCGCCGCCCGCGCCGGTCTGGGCCGGCAGGCCGGGCACCTGCTTGTCGTAGGGGACCTTGATGGTGGTGCCCTGGATGGTGAGGCCGTTGTTCAGGCAGGTGGTCTGCGCGGTGAAGCCCTGCACGGTGCCGGCCTGGTAGGAGTCGCCGGAGCAGCCGTACATGCTGCCGTTGTAGTACTGCATGTTCAGCCACCACAGGCGGCCGTTGTCGACGTACTTCTTGATGATCGGCAGGTAGGAGCCCCAGATCGACCCGTAGGTGACGCTTCCGCCGGTGACGTAGGCGGTCTCGGGGGCCATGGTCAGGCCGAAGCCCGCCGGCATCTGGGCCAGCACGCCGTCGATGATGCGGATCAGGTTGGCCTGGGAGGCGGACAGCGTGTTGATGTTGCCGCTGCCGGAGAGGCCGGTCTCGATGTCGATGTCGATCCCGTCGAAGTTGTACTTCTTGAGGATCGGGACGACGGTCGCCACGAAGCGGTCGGCGACGGTGCTGGAGCTCAGGTCGATGCCCGCGGTGGCGCCGCCGATCGACATCAGGATGGTCGCGCCAGCCGCCTTGGCCTGGCACATCTCGGCGGGGGTCGCGACCTTGACGCCGGTGTCCATGCCGTCCTGCCACAGCACGGTGCCGTCCGAGAGGATCACCGGGAAGGCGGCGTTGATGACGTTGTAGCCGTGGGCGGCGATCCGGCCGTCCGTGATGGGGACCCAGCCCATGCCGGGGTGGACGCCGTTCGCTGCGCCGTCCCAGTTCTCCCAGTAGCCCTGGAGGACCTTGCCGGACGGCTTGGGCTTCGTGGGGCAGGTGTCACCCGGCGGGGTGGTGGTCGGCGGCGGGGTGGTGGGGGGCTCGGTGGTCGGCGGTGTCGTCGTGGGCGGCGGGGTGGTGGGCGGCTCGGTCGTCGGCGGCGGGGTGGTGGGCGGTGCGGTCGTGGGCGGTGCGGTGGTCGGCGGTGCGGTGGTCGGCGTGGGGCTGCCGCCGGGACCGCTGAGCGCCACGTCGTCCGCGTGGTACGCCGGCTGCCCGTACCAGCCGTGCAGGTAGACGGTCACCTGGGTGGTGGTGGCGCCGGTGGCGAAGTCGATGCTGAGCTGGCCGTACGAGGCGTTGTTCGGCGTCCAGGTGGACGTGGTGCCGGTGAGGCCGGTGCCGGTGGCGCCCAGGTAGACGTAGCTGCCCTGGACGTAGGCGCTCAGCGTGTACGAGGAGTTGGGCTGCACGTTGATCGTCTGGGCGCACCGGGCGTTGTCCGAGCCGGCCGGCACGGCCTTGAGCGCGGAGGCGCCGGAGTGGACCGGGCTGCTGACGGTCGAGCCGGAGCCGCCGGAGCAGGTCCAGCCGGAAAGCCCTTCCTCGAAGCCGGAGTTGGTCACCAGGTTGGTGGTGGCGGCTCCGGCCGTGGGGCTGCCGACCACGGCGACGCCGGCGCCGATGACGGCGGCGGCGCTCACTCCGGCGAGGGAGCGCACCAGGACGGTCGATCCGTGCCGGGCGCGACCGGTCCGGTCGTCCGCGCGGCGGGCGGGGTCGGGGGGACAGGGGCGGGGACCGCCCGACGGGCGTGGGGTGCGCGACCTCCGACGGAACATGTGGTGCTCCCTTCCCGCCGAGTGTCATGGGCATGACTGACTCATGAGGGCGTGACGCCCGGCTCTGGGTGAGGTGGGGACATGGGGGGCTGCCGGACCGGATCGTAGGAGGGGCGAGCGGACGCGTCAATAGGTCTGGACCAATACCGAGGCCGTGGCCCGGTTCCCGACGGCCGGGGGCGCCGGCCAGGCCCTGTCGTCACGCTCCCGTCGTCGCCCGAAGGGCCGCCCCTCCCGCTCGCTCGGCCCTCGGCCCCTGACCGGCAACGCCGTAGGCGCCCGCCCCTGCCGGCCGAAGCCGTCGCATGGGGTAGCCGGCCAGGACGGCGAGCCGGGCCGCGGGCAGGGCGGTGGGGCCCGGGGAGGGCACGTACCGGTTCCAGACCTGCCCCGCTCCGGTGACCGTCATCACCTCGCCGCGCCAGAAGGTCAACTCGACCTCGTCGCCGACCCGGAACAGCCCCGTCGCCCCGGACCCGACGTCCGTCCGCTCCACCGGCCGGCCGCCGGTGAAGTACATGTGGCCGGATTTCCTGCGCCCGGTCTCGAACCGGTCGATCACGGCGTGCGCGGTGACCAGGCAGTCGTTCGCCCGCGCCGGGTCGACGGGGGCGGTGCACGGGACGGCGGCGCGCCAGGCCCGTCCGTTCGCGTCCGAGGCCGGGGCGCGGGGTTCGTCCGGACCGGGGCCCGGGGCCCGTCCGGGGGCATCGAGGCGGGCACCGGAGACTCGGGGCAAAAAAAGATCTCCCCGAACCGATGAGTCGGGAGGGTCCCGCACGTCTACCCCTGCGACCGACCCTTCACCGAGGAGAACCCCATGGCCGAGACCGTCACCCGCGCGCTGCAGACCGTCGGCGCGACCCTCCGCTACGACGTCCGCCCCGGCACCGGATCCGACCCGCGCCCGCTGCTGCTCATCGGCTCGCCCATGGACGCGGCCGGATTCGCCACCCTGGCCTCGTACTTCGGCGACCGCACCGTCGTGACGTACGACCCCCGCGGGGTGGGGCGCAGCGAGCGGACCGACGGCGCCCCGGAGACCCTGCCGGAGGAGCACGCGGACGACCTCGCCCGTCTGATCGGGGCCCTGGACGCGGGCGCCGTCGACGTCTTCGCCAGCAGCGGCGGCGCGGTGAACGCCCTGGCGCTCGTCACGGCCCGTCCGGACCTGGTCCACACCCTCGTCGCGCACGAGCCGCCGTGCGCTCCCGTCCTGCCGGACCGCGAGGCCGCCCTGGCGGTCTGCGCGGACATCCACCGCACCTACCTGAGGGAGGGTTCGGGCGTGGCGATGGCGAAGTTCATCGCCCTGGTGAGCCGGACGGGCCCGATCCCGGCGGACTGGGCCGAGGAGCCCGCGCCCTCCCCGGAGGCCTTCGGGCTGTCGGCCGAGGACGACGGCACGCGCGACGACGCCCTGCTCGGCCAGAACATGCGCGGCTGCACCTCGTACCACCCGGACTTCGCGGTCCTGCGCGCCGTGACGGCCCGCATCGTCATCGCCGCGGGCAAGGAGTCCGAGGGCACGTTCTGCGCGCGGGCGGCCGCGGCCGTCGCCGAGGGCATCGGGGTACCGCTCGCCGTCTACCCCAGCCACCACGGCGGCTTCCTGGGCGGTGAGCACGGACAGCACGGTGCCCCGGCGGAGTTCGCGGAGGCGCTGCGGGCCTCGCTCGCGGAAGAGAGCCCGGTCGTACAACCTTTCGCCTTCCCGCCGGTCTCATGAAGCGAGGCGCGTGACACAGGTGATGCGCCTGTCAGGAAATTCCTACTTTGTCATCCCGGAGGAACGGAACGTGCTCCTGGTCCGCTCACCCCGGCGCCGCCTCGCGGCCGCCGTCAGCATCGTCCTCGCCGCGACCACCGGCGTGGGCCTGATGACGCTTCCCGCACACGCCTCGCCCGTCGCGGCCCTCTCGGCCGCCGACGCGATCACCGCCGAGTCCCCCATACCGTTCCCCGCGAACGCCGACCTCGTCGGTGCCGGGCAGCACACCCACTTCCTCACGCGCAATCCGGAGACCGGCGGGTACGCCCTGCGGAGGTACACGGACGGCGCCGGTCAGGGCTACGGCGGCCACAACGCGCTGCGGTCCACCCGGACCGACGACTACTGGGTCCACGTCGGCAGTTACTCGGCGAGCCTGCGGAAGGCGGACGGCAGCAGCGGTCCGATCCAGGTCCCCTTGGGGGTGACCATGACCGGTACCTACACATACGCCGGATCCGCCGCCGACGCCCTCTTCACGGCCCAGGAGACCGAGACCGGCACGGTGCTGCGGAAGCACGTCAGGACCGACGGCGCCTCCTCCTACAGCACTGACGTCGTGACCGGCTTCCCGGAGGACGCGACCTGGATGAGCGTCTCCCCCGCGACGTACGACCAGGCCCTCGTCACCTTCTCCGTCCGCGGCGGAAAGAAGTGGGGCCTGATCGACCTCGCCACCGGCGTCGTGGGCGAGATCCACGACCGTGGGGTCGGGGCGGCGGACGGCGGCATGGTGGCCTCCGAGACCCATGTCGCCTGGAGCGAGAACGCGAGCGGGGAGGGCGAGCCCGACCGCTGGACGGTGTTCGTCCTGGACCGCGCCACGGACCGGGTGCGGGAGATCCCGGTCGGAGACACGGGGTCGGAGGAGCTCCAGGTCGGCCTGGTCGGCGACTGGGTGGTGTACGGCGAGGCCGGCGGTCTCGCCTCGGGCACCACGAACCCGCTGCACGCCGTCACCGCGTACAGCCTGACAGACGCCGCCGCGGCCCCCGTGAAGCTGCTCGACCACCTCACCTCCTCCGCGGGCGTCCCGGACGGGAGCCTGTACGTGCGCGGCGGTCTCGTCGGCACGGGCGAGGGCATGTACCGGATCGAGGACAAGGGCGGCGCTCAGCCGGAGGTCACCCTGGTGGCCACGACCGGCGAGCCCACCGAGGTCGTGATCGGCGCCGGCGGACCGCCCGCCGTGGTCGACTTCGACGAGAACGGCGGGAAGCAGACCTTCGACTGGACCTTCTCCCGGACCTCCGTCGACATCAAGGTCACGCTGCGGCACGTCGGCACCGGCAAGAGCACCGTGCTGACGAAGACCCGGCCCACCACCACGACGGTGCCGTTCACGTGGGACGGCACCGTGGGCCAGGGGGTCGAGTCCGCCCCCAACGGCGCCTACACCTGGGAGGTCGAGGCCAGCCCCCTCGACGGCATCGGCCCCACCGCGACCGCCGAGGGAAGCTTCACGGTCGACCGCGCCGCCCGGCCGCACGACTTCAACGACAACGGCACCCTCGACCTGCTGAGCCGTGACGCGGACGGCCGCCTGTGGCGTCAGGACACCCGCTACAGCGACGACGTCAACGACGGACAGCTCGTGGAGGCGGGCCAGGCCGCGCTCATCGGCGTCGGCTGGCAGATCTACGACCGGATCGAGGCGACCGGGAACATCGCGGGCTCGGCGGTCGGCGACCTCGTCGCCCGTGACAGGGACGGCGTCCTCTGGCTGTACCAGGGCAAGGGCACCGGCGACCTCGCCGCCCGGGTCCGGGTCGGCGGCGGCTGGCAGATCTACGACAAGCTCACCGGCGGCTCCGACCTGACCGGCGACGGCCGTGCCGACCTCCTCGCCACCGACCGCTCCGGCGTGCTGTGGCTCTACCAGTCCACCGGCTCCGTCACCCGCCCCTTCGAGCCCCGGAGGAAGATCGGCGTCGGCTGGCAGATCTACAACCAGCTCGTCGCCACCGGGAACATCGGCGGGGCCACCGGCGGCGACCTCGTCGCCCGTGACAAGGACGGCGTCCTGTGGCTGTACCTCGGCAAGGGTGACGGCACCTTGGCGTCCCGCACGAGGATCGGCGGCGGGTGGAACACGTACACCCACCTCGTCGGCGTCGGCGACACCGACGGTGACGGCCGCAACGACCTGATCGGCCTCAACTCGTCCGGCACCTGGTTCTACCAGGGCACCGGGAGCTGGCGGGCGCCGTTCGCGCCCCGCGAGGTCGCGGGCCTGGACCACCCGGTGAACAGCTCGCAGCTCGTCTTCTGACCGCAGGGCTCGACGGAAGGGGGCGTCCACGCCGACGTGGACGCCCCCTTCCTCCGTGCCGGCCCCTTTCCCGCGTCGGCCCCTTTCCCGCGTCGGCCCTTGCTGACCGCCGCCCGGATCTCCGGCAGCCGTCGCCCTCGCACCACTCCTGATGCGGGCGTGGTGTTCGACGACAGAACCTAGCGGGGTTCGCGGTGGAAGACGGCCGTGGACCAGCGGTGCCCGAGGACGGCCAGGCCGAGGCACCAGGCGAGGGCGAGCCAGCCGTTGTGGCCGATCTCGGTGCCCAGGAGCAGGCCGCGGAGGGTCTCGATGGCGGGGGTGAAGGGCTGGTACTCGGCGATGGGCTGGAACCAGCCGGGCATCTGGTCGACCGGGACGAAGGCGCTGGAGATCAGCGGGAGGAAGATCAGCGGCATCGCATTGTTGCTGGCGGCCTCGGCATTCGGGCTGACCAGCCCCATCCCCACCGCGATCCAGGTCAGGGCCAGGGAGAACAGGACCAACAGGCCGAAGGCGGCGAGCCATTCGAGGGCGGTGGCGTCGGCGGAGCGGAAGCCGATGGCCAGGCCGACCGCGCCGACCAGGACCACGCTGACCACGGACTGCAGCACGCTGCCGAGGACGTGGCCGGTGATGACCGAGCCGCGGTGGATGGCCATGGTGCGGAAGCGGGCGATGACGCCCTCGGTCATGTCGTTGGAGACGGAGACCGCGGTGCCGATCGTGGTGGAGCCGATCGTCATCAGCAGCAGGCCGGGGAGCAGGTAGGCGATGTAGTCGGAGCGGTCGCCGCCGCCGATGCCCGCGCTCATCGTGTTGCCGAAGACGTACACGAACAACAGCAGCAGCATGATGGGCGTGAGCAGCAGGTTCAGGGTGAGGGAGGGGTAGCGCCGGGCGTGCAGGAGGTTGCGGCGCAGCATCGTGGTCGTGTCGCGGACGGCGAGGGAGAGGGTGCTCATCGGGCGGACTCCTTGGACTGCGCGGGGAGGGCGGCGGTGAGGGCGAGGAAGACGTCGTCGAGGTCGGGGGTGTGGACGGTGAGTTCGTCCGCCTCGACGCCGGCCGCGTCCAGCCGGTCGAGGACGGTGCGCAGCTCGCGCTGGCTGCCGTCGTTGGGCAGGTGCAGGGCGAGGGCCTCGTCGTCGCGGCCGGCGTCACGGAGCAGGTCCGCGGCCGAGCGGTAGGCGTCCGGGGCGGTGAAGCGGAGGCGGACGTGCCCGCCGGGGACCAGGCGCTTGAGCTCCTGCGCCGTGCCCTCGGCGACGATCGTGCCGCCGTTGAGGACGGCGATGCGGTCGGCGAGCTGGTCGGCCTCCTCCAGGTACTGGGTGGTGAGGAAGACGGTGACCCCGCCGGTGACGAGCTCGCGGATGATCTGCCACATGGTGTGGCGGGAGCGGGGGTCGAGGCCGGTGGTGGGTTCGTCGAGGAAGATGATCCGGGGGCTGCCGACCAGGGTCATGGCGATGTCCAGACGGCGCTTCATGCCGCCGGAGTAGGTGGAGGCGGGCTTCTTCGCCGCCTCCACCAGGTCGAAGCGCTGCAGGAGTTCGGCCGTCACGCGCCGCCCCTCCGACCGGGGCAGGTGGTGCAGGTCCGCCATCAGGAGCATGTTCTCCTCGCCGGTGATCAGGCCGTCGACGGCGGAGAACTGGCCCGTGACGCCGATGGCGGCGCGCACCGCCTGCGGGGCGGCGGACAGGTCGTGGCCCGCCACCCGGGCCTGCCCGCCGTCGGCGCCGATGAGGGTGGACAGGATCTTCACGGTGGTGGTCTTGCCGGCGCCGTTCGGGCCGAGCAGGGCGAAGACCGTTCCTTCGGGGACGGTCAGGTCCACGCCGTCGAGGACGGCCTTGTCGCCGTAGGACTTGCGCAGCCCGTTCGCCGCGATGGCCGGGGTGGTCATGGTGGGGCTCCTCAGGTGCTGGGGTCGATGGCTGGCGGCCGGGGGCCGGGGTGGTGACCGGTCCGACGGTCAGAGGCTGCGGGCGGTGACGTCCCCGCGGGTCGTGGTCGCGCGGACGCTCAGACCGGGAGTGCCGTCGTTCTTCAGGGCGTTGTCGATGCGGCCGAGGGTGGTGTGGGCGTCGAGGGCGCCGGAGACCCCGCGGGCGACGCCGACCTCGATGTCGCCGAGCTGGGTGCTCAGGACGAAGGCGCCGCCGACCGCCTCCGCGATCCGGATGCCGCCGCGCTGGGTGCTGATCTCGGAGGAGCCGCCGAGCCGGCCGACCTCGACGTCGCCGTCGAGGACGGTGAGGCGGGCGCTCTCCGCCTCGTCGAGCTTGATCCGACCCTGGGCGCCCTCGAAGAGGACGCGGCCGAGCCGCCCGACGCCGCGGAGTTCGGCACCGGCGGCCTTCGCCTCGACACCGGAGCCGGCGGGCAGCCGGACGGTCACCTCGACGGCGCCGGAGGGGCCGAAGTACTGGTTCTTCGTCGTGGTCGCGACCTTCAGGACGCCGTTCGCGTAGCTGACGCCGGTCCGCTCGGCGGCCTGGACGTCACGGTTCTTGGCGGCGTCCGCCGGAAGGACCTCGACCGTGGTGTCGGTGCGGTCGGCGGCGATGAAGCGGATGCGGCCCGCGGGGATGTCCAGGACGGCGGTGATCACGGTGGGGGTGGCGAAGGTGTGCATCGTGCTCTCCTTGGGTTCATCGTTTCCGATGAACGAAAAGCTACGTTGCGTTCACTGACTCGGCAATGCGCTGAACCTAGTAAATCCCCTTCATTGCAGGTCAATAGAGTGAATTCATTGCAATGATCCTGAGAGGTAATGCAACGAACTCCACCCCGCTCGTTGCAATGAATGAAGGTGAATGCTCCGCGTGGACGCCGAAGGGCCCGTCGCCCCCGCGGCGGTGGAG